>NZ_JBIAXG010000013.1:26920-32736 GCF_042896465.1 Streptomyces sp. NPDC001292 | reverse complement strand
CGCGCCGTGCCCCACCCGCCGGCCCGCAGCCGCCCACGGCGAAGGCATCGGCCCGTCCGCGCGTCCCAGCGGGCACGCCCGCCACCGCGCCTCACGCTCGACAGCGGCCGGCCCCTGTGACCCCGCCCCCACCTTGGGCACACCACCGCGTACCGCACGGCGCCGGACGTCCTGGCCTCAGCCACGCGCCGTGCCCCACCCGCCGGCCCGCAGCCGCCCACGGCGAAGGCATCGGCCCGTCCGCGCGTCCCAGCGGGCACGCCCGCCACCGCGCCTCACGTACGGCAGCGGTCCGCCCCGCACACGCGCGCGTGTCGGACGCGCGGTGGTGCTCAGGTGCCCACGGCGAAGACGTCGCCCGTTCGGGCGTTCATTTCGCAGGTGTTGGAGAAGGTTTCCGTGTAATGGACCGTTCGGCCCTTCCACCGGCCCCGCGCGTTGGCGGTCACGGGGGCGTAGATCATCGGGCAGAGGACGTCCCGGTGGGGGATGCCGTGGATGTCGCCGCCGGACGAGCGGAGCTCGGTGCAGGCGCCGGCCGCGTGGGCGTGGCCCCGGGGCGGGTCGCACAGGAGCAGGGCACCGCGGACGTCCCCGGAGCGGGCGTCGCCGTGGGTGACCGTGACGTAGAGCCAGTCGGACTGGCTGGTGGACCGGTGGGCGGCCGGGGCCGGGGCGGCGCCGGCGAGCAGGAGGGCGGCCGCGGCCGTCAGGCCGTGCCGCAGGCGGGTCGTGGCCGCCTTGGTGAGGTGGGTCATGCCCGGTGTATCGGCACGGCCGCCCACGTGTTCCACCCCGGCTCACCCGAACGTGAGCACACACGCGCGTGCCGCCCGGCGAGTTCCCACACGGCCGGCTCAGCTCGCGGAGAGTCGGAACGCCACCTGTCCGAACCCGACCTGGTCGCCCTCGCGCACGACGGCCGCGCCGACCACGCGCCGTCCGTTGACGGTCGTGCCGTTGGTCGAGCCGAGGTCCCGCAGCACCCACATGCCACCCTGGTGGCGCAGTTCGGCGTGCACCCGCGAGACCGTCTCGTGGGTCAGCCGCAGACCGCTGGCCGGATCGCGCCCTATGCGCAACGGGTGACCGCTGCCGGGGAGCGGCAACAGCAGCTTGGGCAGCCGCTCGGCCTGCCAGGCCCGGCGCAACCGCACGGTGAAACCGGACACCGCCTCGACCGTGCCGAACACCAGCCGGGACACGCGCCCCTCGGTGCGCAGATCGGAGGTGAGCGCGGCGAGTTCGTCCAGCCGGCGGGCGGCCAGGGCCAGCTCCATCCGCCGTACGAACGTGTCGTGCGACAGCCGTCCCATCGCGACGCCGTCACGGAGCACCTTCAGCGCCTTGTCGCGCTGCGCGTCGGACAGCCGCGCGGGGTACGTGTGGGGCTCAAAGGGCGACGTCACGTTGCTGATTGTCGGTCAGTCCACCCCCCGTGTCCAGCTACCACGGAGGCGTGCACCAGCCACGCGGATCCGGCGACACCCGCCGTAAAAGGGGGAATTCAAAAGCGGATTGATCTCTTTTGGCGCACCATGGACGGGCTACGTCACGGTGAGCGAACGAAAGGGAACCGTCCGTGCAGTTCGAGGTGTGGGCACCACAGGCCGGCCGTGTGACGCTCCAGTGCGACGGCGCCACGCGCGCGTTGGAGCGCGATCCGGAGCGGGAGGGGTGGTGGACCGGTGAGGCCGAGGCACGCGACGGCTCGCGGTACGGATTCGCGCTGGACGACGGCCCGGTGCTGCCCGATCCGCGCTCGCCGCGGCAGCCGGACGGTCCGGACGGGCTGAGCGCCGTCGTCGAGCACGCGCGGTACACGTGGCGCTCCGCCGCCTGGGCAGGGCGCCCGCTGCCCGGCGCGGTCCTGTACGAGCTGCACATCGGCACGTACACGCCTGAGGGCACCTTCGACGCGGCCGCCGAGCGGTTGCCCCACCTGGTCGAACTGGGCATCACTCACGTGGAGTTGATGCCCGTGTGCCCGTTCCCCGGCCGGCACGGCTGGGGCTACGACGGCGTGTCGCTGTGGGCGGTGCACGAGCCGTACGGCGGCCCCGAGGGGCTGAAGCGCTTCGTCGACCGGGCCCACGAGCTGGGCCTGGGCGTGGTTCTGGACGTGGTGCACAACCACCTGGGCCCGTCGGGCAATCATCTGCCGCGGTTCGGGCCGTACTTCACCGACACCCACCACACCCCCTGGGGCGCCGCCGTCAATCTGGACGCCCCCGGCTCGGACGAGGTGCGCCGGTTCCTGGTCGGCAGCGCGCTGGCGTGGCTGCGCGACTACCGGATGGACGGTCTGCGTCTGGACGCGGTGCACGCGCTGGTGGACACGCGCGCGTGCCACTTCCTGGAGGAGCTGTCGACCGCCGTGCACGCGCTCTCCGCCGACCTGGGCCGCCGGCCGTTCCTGATCGCGGAGTCGGACCTGAACGACCCGCGGATCATCACCCCGCGCGCGGAGGGCGGTCTCGGCCTGGACGCCCAGTGGAACGACGACTTCCACCACGCGCTGCACTCGGCGCTGACCGGCGAGTCCCAGGGCTACTACGCCGACTTCGGGCGGGCCCCGCTCGCGGCGGTCGCCAAGACGCTCACCGGCGGCTACTTCCACGACGGGACGTACTCCGGCTTCCGGGGCCGCCACCACGGCCGCCCGCTGGACCGCACCCGGGTGGCCGGGCACCGGCTGCTCGGCTACAGCCAGACCCACGACCAGGTCGGCAACCGCGCCCGGGGCGACCGCCTGTCCCTGCTGCTCGCCGGCTCCCCAGGGCTGCTGGCCTGCGCGGCCACGCTGACGCTGACGGCGCCGTTCACGCCGATGCTGTTCATGGGCGAGGAGTGGGCGGCCGGCACGCCGTGGCAGTACTTCACCGACCACACCGACCCGGAGCTCGCGGAGGCGGTGCGCCGGGGTCGGCGGCGGGAGTTCGCCGCGCACGGCTGGGCGCAGGAGGACGTGCCCGATCCGCAGGACCCGGCGACCCGTGACCGCTCCTGCCTGGACTGGTCCGAGCCGCGGCGCGAGCCGCACGCGCGCGTGCTGGCCTGGTACCGGCGGCTGGCCACCCTGCGGCACGAGCAGCCCGACCTCACCGACCCCGACCTCGCCGACACCAAGGTGGCCTACGACGAGGAGGCCCGCTGGCTCGCCTTCCGGCGCGGGGACGTGCTGGTGGCGGTCAACCTCGCCAAAGCGCCGGCGGAGATCCCCCTCGGCAGCCGCCCCACCGAGGTACTGGCCGCCTGGGAACCGGTCGCGGCACCCGGAACGGACGGGGTGCTGCACGTGCCCGCGGAGTCGTGCGCGGTGCTGTTGCAGCACTGAGCACGGCACCGCGCCCGGGCGGCCCCTACTCCCCGGTGCCCCCGGGGTCCCCGGTGTCCTCCCGGAACTCCGTCACCCGCTCCAGCAGGATCGCCTCCCAGGCGTGCCGCAACTGGGACCTGAGGAGCGGCAGCGGGCCGTCGTCGCGGCCGTCGAGGCGTGCGGCGAGGCGGATCACGGTGTCGCAGCGGGCCAGCCACAGGCCGCGCAGGCAGGGCCGGGCGCTGTAGCCGGCGAGGGTGGCGGCGCGCACCGCGGCGGGGGAACCGACGGCGACGGCGACGCCGGCGATGTCCTCGGCGGGGTCGCCGACCACGGCGTCGGTCCAGTCGAGGACCCCGCGCACCCGGCCGTCGGCGCTCACCACCAGGTGCTCGCCCTTGAGGTCGTGGTGGACGAGCACGGCGGTACCGGGCTGGGCGGCGAGCTGGGCCGCGGCGGGCGCGGTGAGCTGGGCCATCCGCCCGGGGTCGAACTCGTCGGCGGCGCCGAGTCGTTCGGCGGCCTGCACGGCCATGCGGCGCAGCGCCTCCAGGGAGCGCGGCGCGGTGCGCGGGACGCCGAGCCTCTGGGCCTGCCGGGCGGGGACCTCGCGCAGCCCGGCGAACAGCCCGGCCAGGTCGTCCTCGCCGACGGCGGAGACGTCGTGCTCGCCGGCCGTGCCGCCGGTGATCCGGGTGTCCAGCGTGTACGTCAGCCCGGGCGCCCACTCGCCGTGCGCGACGCTGGCCGGAACGGCGACCGGAAGGTGCGGGCGGACCAGTTCGCGCAGCCGCAGTTCGCGGCGCTGGCGCGCGGCGGCCTCACGGTCGGGGGCCAGGCGCAGCACATGGCGGGTGCCGACCCACCAGGTGGAGTGCTCGCCGCCCACGGCGACGGGCCGCACGTCGGGTCCGGGGGCGGTGTCCTGGCCGTCCTTGAGCAGGGTGCGGACCAGTCTGCGAACGGTGTCCGCGGTGGGTGTCGGTGCCTGGGTCATCGTCGCGCCGTGTCGGTTGCGGTTGCGGGGTGGGGACTGCCGGTGGTCAGTCCACTATGACCATCTCTCGGGTCGTGTCGTTGAGGCGGCGGCCCCCGTCCTCGGTCACGGTGACGATGTCCTCGATGCGCACCCCGAAGCGGCCGGGCAGGTAGATGCCGGGCTCCACGGAGAAGCACATGCCGGGTACGAGGGGCTGCTCCTCACCCTCGATCATGTACGGCGGCTCGTGCGTGGTGACGCCGATGCCGTGGCCGGTGCGGTGGATGAAGAACTCGCCGTACCCGGCCCGGGTGATGACCGCGCGGGCGGCGCGGTCGACCTCCTCGCAGGAGACGCCGGGGCGCACCGCCCGGAAGCCGGCCTCCTGGGCCTCGCGGACGATGTCGTGCACCCGCCGCTCCTCGTCGGTCGGCTCGCCGACGTGCACGGTGCGGGTGGTGTCGGAGCCGTAGCCGTCCTTGAGGCCGCCGAAGTCGAGGACGACCATGTCACCGCGCTCGATGACGCGGTCGCCCACCTCATGGTGCGGGTTGGCGCCGTTGGGGCCGGAGCCGACGATGGTGAAGTCGAGCTGGGAGTGCCCGAAGCGCGTCAGCAGATCGGCGAGGTCGGCGGCGACCTCGGATTCGCGGCGGCCGGAGAAGCGCACTTTGCGGATCTCCTCGAACGCGGCGTCGGCGGCCGCCCCCGCCGCCGCGAGCAGTTCCACCTCGGCCGCGTCCTTCACCGCGCGCAGCATGGGCAGGGCCTCGGTGAGGGAGGCGTAGGAGGTCCCGGGCAGCGCCTGTTGCAGGGCGAGCAGGTGCATGGCCCAGGTGTTGTCGCTGATACCGAACCGGCCGCGGTCGTCGAGGAGGGCCGCGGTGACGGCGTAGGGATCGGTGCCGTCGGTCCAGTCGCGCAGGGCCAGGGCGAACGCGCCGGCCGCCTTGGCGGCATCGGGGGCCTCCAGGGTGGGCACGACGAGGACGGGCTCTCGTCCGGCGGCGAGTACGAGCAGCGTGAGCCGTTCTGTGACGGCGGTGGGCGCGTACCCGGTCAGCCACACCAGGTCCGGCCCCGGTGCCACCAGCAGTCCGGCCAGTCCGGCACCGGCCGCCGCGCGGGCGGCGCGTTCCAGCCGGGCCCTGTAGTCGTCGGCGGTGAAGGGCGCGAGCGCAATGCCGGTCATCCGGGCCTCCGTATGCGGCTGAAACGGTGAGGAAGGGTACGGGCAGCATCCTGCCCGGCCCCGCCGTGCGACGCGAGCCGATTGGGGATCTTGACGGCGGCGGTGCCCGGCCGTCTCCGCTCGGGCCCTGGAGCGCGCTCAGCCGTCGGACGAGGGGCGGGGCACGGGCCAGGGCGAGCCACGGGTCGGAGCACAGCTCACGAGTCAGGCCGACCACGGACCGAGGCGGACCACGTCCTGGTCGGGCCACGAACCAGAGCAGGCCACGAACCAGAGCGGGCCACGGGCCAGGGCGAGCCACGGGTCGGAGCACAGCTCACGAGTCA
>NZ_JBIAXG010000013.1:0-26821 GCF_042896465.1 Streptomyces sp. NPDC001292 | reverse complement strand
AGGCCGACCACGGACCGAGGCGGACCACGTCCTGGTCGGGCCACGAACCGGAGCAGGCCACGAACCAGAGCGGGCCACGCACCGGAGCGGGCCACGGGTCGGAGCACAGGTCACGAGTCAGGCCGACCACGGACCGAGGCGGACCACGTCCTGGTCGGGCCACGAACCGGAGCAGGCCACGAACCAGAGCGGGCCACGCACCGGAGCGGGCCACGCACCGGAGCAGGCAAGGCCAACGGGATGCGGCGGGGGCCGTCATGTCACGATTCCCGGCGTGACGGGCAGCTGCTGGTAGCCGCCGGCGGCGTGGCGGACGGTGAGGATCACCGCCTGCCCCGGGCGGGCCGCGGCGACCGCGCGGGCCAGGTCGGCCGCCGTGTCGACCCGGGTTCCGCCGAAGCCCAGGTGTACGTCGCCGCGGACCAGGCCCGCCGTGTAGCCGGGGCCTGGGACGTGGACGCCGACCACCCGGGCTCCGGGCCTGCCGTCGTCCACCACCTCCACGCCCAGGGTCGGACGCAGCGACAGGGGGGCGGTCGGCGGTGTCGCGGGCGGGGACACGGGCGAGGGATCGGTGTGCCCTTGTGTGCCGGCCCGCCGCTGCGGCTCGGCGGGGGCGGGCCTGCTCGCCCCGATCACCGTGACGCCCACCGTGCCGATACCGACCCCGGACAGGACCAGGACGATCCCGGCGAGCACCCCGCACGCCGGGGCCGCGAGCCGGCGGCCGCGGCGGCGCGTGGCGAGCGGGCGCCGTACGGGGCCGTGCTCGCCGCCACCGGGCCCCTGTCCGGGCATCGGCTTGGGACGCAACGCTGTCTGTTCCATCGACCCCTCCGGCTGCCGGCTGTTTCGGTGGGCGGTCAGCCCACGGAGAGGGCGGGGGCCGGCGGGCGGTCCGGGAGGAAGCCGTGGGCCCGGCCGGCCAGCCACTCGGCCTTGTACCGGTCGACGTTCCGGTGCCAGTTGAGGATGCCCGCCATCCAGTTCTGCAGGTCGGTGACATAGCCGAGCATGGCCGCCCGCGCCTCCTCGGACAGTTCGAAGTCGTCGTGGACGATGGGTAGTTCGTGGGCGACGACGTGCTCGAACTGGCGCATGCGCTGGTTCATCAGGTCCTGGACGACCTTGAGCGCGGCCGGGTAGTCGATGCCGAAGAAGTGCTGTACGACCAGGATCGCGTTGTGGATCTCGCCCTCGTACTCGATCTCCTTCTGGTACGAGAAGACGTCATTGAGCAGGCAGGCGTAGTCGACGGCCGCGTTCTCCAGAGCGCGGACCGGGCCGCTGCGGTAGACCTCCGCCGGGATGGCCGGGCCGTGTCCCATCCGGCACAGGCTCAGGGTGAGGTCGGAGCCGAAGGTGGCGCGCCGCATCTCCAGGTAGTCGACCGGATCGGGGACACGGTTCTGGAGCTGGTTGGACAGCTCCCAGACCCAGCTCTCGGTCATCGAGTCGATCGCGTGCTTCAGGGTGCGCCGCTGGTCGGGGGTCATCTCCGCGGTGGTGCGCGCCCACAGGTCGGTCAGGCTCCGCTCCATGGCGTTGAGCGGCACGGTCGCCGCCTCCCCCGCCACGGGCATGCAGGCCGACAGGCGGGCCGTGGTCGCCTTCGCGGCGACCAGGTCGCGGCGGTGCCCGTACACCAGCGGGTAGTAGTCGTCGCCGTAGGTGCCGAAGGCGAGCCACCGCGCGCTCAGGTCGAGCGCCTCGGGCGTGGCGTCCGGGTCGATGCCGGCCGAGCACAGCGCCAGGTCGTAGGCGGCGAGCTTGTCCTCGTCCCACACGCCCTCCTCGAGGATGCCCATGCTGTGGCACCAGTCGACGAGCCTTCGCCGGGAGCCGTCCAGATGCGGGCTCAGCCCCAGCGGGTAGGGCATGTGGAGGTCGGGGATGCGGGACGGGCCGACCTTCTCGAAGGGCACGTGCGTGTACGCGCGCAGCCTCTCCATGCCGGCCGCCGCGAGCAGCGCGCCCACGTCGGCCGCGGAGGTGCCGGGGCCTGCCAGTCGCTGCCAGGGACTGGTGGGCCGGGCCCGCTCGTTCATGTACCGGCTGGAGCGCATGTGCCACTCGTGGCCCCCGGACTGCCAGTCCTGGAGGCCCTTGGCGTACACCGCCACCGCCGCGGTCTCGGCCGGAGTGAGGCCCTTCTCCAGGGCCAGCGCGGGCACTTCGGTGAGCGCGGTGTGCTCGAACTGGTACAGGCGGGAGGTGAGGACGTCGTTGACGGAGTCGGCGGCCTCCTGGGTGGTGCACCCGAAGAAGGTCTCCAGGACCAGCACGCCGTTGCTCAACTCCCCCTCGTCCTCGACCTCCCGCTGGTAGGAGAACAGGTCGTTGCGCAGGTGCACGGCGTCGGAGAACGTCTCCATCAGCACCCTGAGCGGCCGGGTTCCGGCGACGGCGGCGGGCACTTCGGCGGTCGCGTACTCCACCAGCCCCGCCGACCAGGGCGCGCCGCCGACCTTGCGGCGCATCTCGATGTACTCGACGGGGTTGGCGATCCGCCCCTCGTTGATGTTCGACAGCTCCCACAGGGACTCGTTCAGCAGGTGCTCGGTCGCCACCGCGAACCGGCGGCGCCAGTCGGCCGACATCGACGGCACCGTACGCGCCCACAGGTCGGCGAGGCCGGCCTCGACCGGGTTGCGGGGCTCGGGGACGGGGGTCGCGAGGTCGAGGGGCATGAACAGGGGCAGCCGGTCCAGGTAGGCCTTGCCGCCCGCGCGGTCCTGGCTGCGCTTGAAGGTCTCCAGGAAGTGGTCGTCGAAGAAGAAGACCCACACGTACCAGTCGGTGATGAGCGACAGGGCGGGTCCGTCGCAGTCGGGGTGGGTGTAGGCGCAGAGCAGTCCGTAGTCGTGCGCGTCGAGATCGGACTGCTCCCAGATCCCGGAGCCCTCCAGCATGCCCATGTCGCGCGCCCACCGCGTCGAGTGGGCGCGGGCCTCGTCGACGTGCGGGTTGAGCCGCGCGGGATACGGCATGTAGAAGTGCGGGAGTTCGAAGGGCTGCTGCGTCATGGCCCGGCCCTACCCGCGACACTCCGGCACCATCCGTACGCACCAACGCGATCACTCCATCGCGTGAACCCGCACGTGAACCGGGTTGTCCCGCGGCGCGGGCAGGCCGACCGGTCAGCTCCTGACCTGGATCAGCGCGTGCGTGCCCGCGACGCGCCAGCGCTCTCCCTCGGCGGCGTCCAGCGCGGCCTCGGTGTCCGCGTCCAGGCCGGTGATCACGTCGGACTTCAGGGTGCGCAGGGCGGCGAGGGGGCCGGGGAAGTGGCCGGTGGTGTCCGCGAACGGCGTGGTCGGGGGCCACAGCCGGTCGCCCACCAGCCGCCGGTAGTTCAGGTCGCCCTTGAACACGGTCAGCGTCGCCGCGGCGAACTCCTCGCGCAGGTCGCCGGGCATGGCGGCGTACGGCAGCGGGGCGCAGGAGAAACGGTGCGCCCGGACCGTCAGCCGGCCTTCGCCCATCGCCGACCACAGGCGGCGCCCGTATTCCGCGGCCGCGCCGGGAGCCGCCGTCAGCCGGCGTACGGCGTCGACGACGTCGGCGGTGGTGGCGTCGGAGACGTAGTACGGGTACGGCTTGACGTGCAGGACCGCCCGCCGGACGTGGCCTTGCGCGAGGAGGTGGGCGACGAGGAGGAGATCGGGGACGAGTTCGCGGCCGGCGTTGTCGGTGACCAGGCAGAGCGTGCCGGTGCCGGAGGGCGGCAGCAGTGACCAGAGGGCCGCCCTTTCGTCGGCGACCAGGGCGGGGACGGGCGGCCCGGCCTCGGCACCGCCCGCCGACAGCCGGAAGCCGAGGTCGGCGCGGTTGCCCCAGAGCGAGCCGTGCAGCAGGGCGTCCGCGCGCTCCGCCGCCGGCTTGCTCTCCAGTTCGTCGAGCGCCGCCAGTTCCTCGTCGGTCTCCGGGGAGTCGAGTTCGGCGAGCTTGGACGGGCGGAAGGGGTCGATGCCCTGCCAGGGGCCGGGCTCGAAGTAGCCGACGGCTTCGAGGAGACGGCGGTAGAAGTAGCTCTCGGACCACAGCCACGGCACGTCGAACCAGGAGTGGCCGGCGTACCGTCCCAGGCCCCAGGCCTGCCAGCGGTCCCGGTCGGGCGCGGCGGCGGGAAGGTCGTCGATCACGCCCTCGGCGCAGCTCTCCAGCAGCGCGTCCAGGGCGCGGTGCTGCTCGGGGCCGTAGGGGAAGGCGTCGCGCACCTGCCGGATGATGGCCGGGTGCCGTTCGGCCAGCACGCTGTGCGGGAAGGAACCGGGTTCGTTGCCCAGGAGTACGGGCGCGGACGGGTTGGCGGGCATGCGCCTCACCGTACCCGGCGGCTCATACGACGACGATCTCCCGCTCCAGCCGGGTGGCGAGGCTCAGATAGCGGGGGCGCCGGTGCACCGGCACCAGGCCGCGGATCAGCAGGTGCCACATCTCGGTCGTCCTGCGCGGCAGCCGCGCCATGGGTTCCAGGGGCCGGCCGGCGACCCGGGTGCCCACGAAGAAGCAGACGAGGGAGTGCGCGACGGCGTGGACGTCGACGTCCTGCTGGATCTCGTACTCCTTGACGGCGCCGAGGAGTTTGCCGGTGGCGATGTCCAGCCACTCGGTGAACGGGTGCCGCAGCGGCGGGCGTACCTCGACTCCCCCGGTGGCCAGTCGCAGGCCGGCGCGGGTGACCGGGCCCTCCACGGTGAGGCGGGTGAGCGCGTAGGTGATGCGTATCAGGGCCTCCAGCGACGAGTAGCCCTGCTCGTCCACGCGGCTGGTCACCTGCTGGGCGGCCCGGGACTGCAACTCCAGGATGGCGTGGGCCAGATCCTCCTTGGCCGCGAAGTGGAAGTACAGGGCGCCCTTGGTGACGTGTGCGTGTGCGACGATGTCGCTCAGGCTGGTCCGTTCGTAGCCGCGCCGGTCGAACAGGTCGGCGGCGGCCGTGATGATCGTCGCGCGGGTCTGTTCGGCGCGTAACTGCCTCGGCATGGACAGAACACTCCCGGGGCCGTAACGAACGGGCGTGCCGTTTGTTTCTCACTCCGCGTACACGATAGCTCACGGCTCCGAGGCGTCCACCAGGGCCCCTTGGCCCCTCTGCCGTCACCCGCGGCGCTCCGGAAACTCACGCTGCCGGGCGAAGCGGACGGGACGCGCTGTATCGGTCGTCCGCCGCCCTCGCTCATGTACCGCCGCTCCCCGGTCGGTTGAACGCTTCACGCCGCTGCCCGCACTGGACCGGACAGCAGCCCGTTTCCCCGCCGGCCCAGGAGACGTCTCCCGATGACCCGGACGACCGCGCCCCTCAGGGGCACCGCAGCCGCCGCTGGCGGTGTCCGCCTGCTCACGTTGTGGGAGGCGGGGCCCGCCCGGGCGCATGGCGCCCCGACCGAGCCGGTCAGCAGGGTGTTCGCCTGCTCGCCGGACGGGGGCGGCCTCGCCGGTTCGGCCGCGTGCCGGGCGGCCGTCGCCGCGAACGGCGCCCCGTTCACCGCGTGGCACAACCTGCGGGTGGCGAACGTGGGCGGCCGGGCTCGCCGGGTCGTCCCCGACGGAAAGCTGTGCAGCGCAGGACCGCCCGCGTACAAGGGCCTCGACCTCGCCCGCACCGACTGGCCGTCGACCCCTCTGGTGCCGGGTGCGAGGCTCACCATGTCGTACGCCTCGACCGTCCCGCACGAGGGCACGTTCAAGCGCTGTCTGACCAGGCCGGGGTTACGACCCGACGAGGCCGCTGATCCGGTCGGACCTGCCCGCCCGCCCCTTCGCCGAGGTCAAGGACCCGCCGCTGACGGGCGGCGCGTACCGCATCGGGGCGACGCTGCCGGCCGACCGGACGGGCCGTCATGTGCCGTTCACCGTCTGGCAGAACAGCAGCACACCGGACACCTACCACTCGTGCTCGGACGTGGTGTTCGCGAAGGCGACGAGCGGGACCGCCGGCACGGGCGGGCCGAGCGGCACAAGCGGAACGGCCGGCACGAGCGGAACGGCCGGACCGGGCGACTCCGGCCGCTCGGGCGGCAGTCCGGCCCCCGGTACGCCGAAGCCGGGCACTCACGCAGGAGTACGAGCCCCTCGCACGGACCGCACACGAGCGCTCCGGCGCGGGAGACGCCGGACTCCTCCACCGCTCAGGCGCGTTCGGGCGCTCCCGACAGCAGCCCCGTGGCGTCCGCGACCGACGCCGGCCAGGGTCCCTCCGCGCCGCTGCCGGCGGGCGGCGCCGCGGTGCTGGTGCTCACCGGGGGCGCCGCCCCGGCCCCGCGGCTGCGTGGGCGCCGAACCTCCTTGTGCCGGTCGGCGGCCGGCAGTTGCCTCACCCTCGGCCGGCTCCCGGACCAGGGACCGCGGCGCGGCCGCGGCGGTCAGCGGCGTACCCCGGGGCGGCGGCTTCCGCACCTCGCCGCTCGTACCGTCGGACCGCCGCCGCGAGGGCGAGTCCGTACGGTCCCAGGACGGCGGCGAGCAGCAGGTAGTAGGGCAGGGGAAGCTCCGTCATGCCCAGCGGCGGGCCCAGCGGACTGAACGGGAGCAGCAGCCCGGCGAGGGCGAGGACGGCCGCGGCCCGGCCGACGGGTCCGGGCAGCCGCCGCCGGCCGCCCTCGTTGCGGCCGGTGCGCAGGAGCACCATCACCAGGGCCTGGGTCAGCAGGTTCTCGGTGAACCAGGCCGAGTGGAAGACGGCCTCGTCGTTCAGCGCGTCGGGCCCCCACAGGACGAGGGCGAGGACGGCGAAGGTGGCGAGGTCCGCGACCGCGTTGAGCGTGCCGAACCCGGTGATGAACCGCAGGAAGGCACGCGGCCGCAGCACGGTCGGGCGGCGCAGCGCCGCCCTTCCCGGACGATCGTGGGCGAAGGACGACTGGGCCGCGTCGAAGCAGAGGTTCTGGACGAGCACCTGCACCGGGAGCATCGGCAGGAAGGGCAGCAGCAGGCCCGCGGCGAGCATCGCCATGACGTTGCCGAGGTTGGAGGAGAGCGTGACACGCAGGTAGGAGGCGATGTTGCTGCTGGCCCGCCGGCCGGCCGCCACGGCGTGGCCGATCGCCGTGAGGTCCTTGTCGGCGAGCACCACGTCGGCGCTCTCCCGGGCGATGTCGCAGGCCGCCCGCGGTGCGACGCCGACGTCGGCGGCCCGTAGCGCGGGCACGTCGTTGGCGCCGTCGCCGAGGAAGCCGACGGTGTGGCCGGCGGCCCGCAGCGCGGCGACGACCCTGGCCTTGTCGTCCGGCGTACAGCGGGCGAAGACGGTGGAACGGGCGGCGGCCGCCGCGAGCGCGCCGTCCCCGCCGGGACCGGAGGCCACGGTGTGCACCTCCCCCACCTCGAGCCCCAGGTCGCGGCAGACGCGCGCCGCCGTGCCGGGGTGGTCACCGGTGAGGATCTTCACGGTGACACCGGCCTCGGCGAGCCCGCGCAGGGCCTCGGCCGCGGTCGGCGCGAGCGCGTCGCGGAAGGCGATCAGGCCCCGGAATGTCAGGTCGCGCTCGTCGGCGGGGGTGTAGTCACCGGTACGGGCGGGTCGTTCGGCCGTGGCGAGGGCCAGCAGCCGCAGCCCGGCGTCCGCCTCGCGCGCGGCGAGTTGGCGCAGCCGCTCGCGCTCGGCGGGCTCCAGCGCGCAGCGCTCCAGTACGGCCTCCACGGCACCCCGGACGACGAGGACGTGCCTGCCGAGCGGGCCCCGCACCACGGCGGTGGCCAGGCGCCGTACCGGGTCGAAGGTGACGGCCGCGACCCCGTCGTGCTCCTCGCCGACCGCTCCGGCGGCCTCCAGGAGTGCCTCGTCGAGCGCGTCCGGCGCGGGCAGTTCGGCGAGCTGGAGCGTCCACCAGGCGCCGACCGCGGCCCAGCGCAGCACCTCCGGGTCGTCACGGCCGTCCGCGTCGAGGGCCCGTTCGACGACGGGCCGGTCCTGGGTGAGGGTGCAGGTCTTGTCGACGCAGAGCACGTCGACGGCGCCCAGGTCGTGCAGTGCGGGCAGCCGCTTGACGATGACGCCGTGGGTCCGGGCGAGCTGCCGGGTGCCGCGGGCCAGGCAGAGGGTGACGATCACGGGCAGCATCTCGGGCGTGAGCCCGACGGCCACCGCCACGGCGAAGGGCAGGGTCTCCAGGCCGCGCCCGCGCAGCGCCGCGTTCGCCATCAGCACCAGCGGCGGCGTCAGCAGCATGAACCGGATGAGCACCCAGGAGATGCCCTGCACGGAGCGGTCGAAGGCGCTGGGGCCCGTACGGTCCGCGCGCCCGCGGCCCGCACTGCCGTGGGCGGCGGCGAACCGCGTCCGCGCCCCCGTGTGCACCACCACAGCCGTGGCCGTGCCGGTGGCGACGCTGCTGCCCTGGAAGCACAGATGCGGTTGCCCGAAAGGGCCGCGCTGCCCGAGCCCCGGCTCCTCCACGGCCGCCTTGGCGACCGGGGCGGATTCGCCGGTGAGCGCGGCCTGATGCACGGTCAGCCCACGGGCGCGCAGCAGTCGTACGTCGGCCGGTACGAGGTCGCCGGGGCCGAGGCGGAGCACGTCGCCCGGCACCAGTTCGGTGACCGGGACCTCCCGGGCGCGCGGCCGTTCCTCGCCGGCCGTCCGCCGCAGCACGGTGGCGGTGCCGGCGACCAGTTCGCGCAGGGCGGCCATGGACCGGTCGGCCCGGTGCTCGCCGGTCGCGCGCAGCACGCAGCTGACCACGACCAGGCTGAGGATCACCGAGGCGGTCCCCCAGGAGGCGACGAGCGTGGAGACCAGGCCCAGGCAGAGCAGTACGGCCGTGAACGGGTCCCGCAGGGAGCGCACCCACAGCAGGGGCCAGGACGGGGCGCGCACCTCGGGAACCGTGTTCTCGCCGACCGCCGCGAGCCGGGCCTCCGCCTCGGCGTCGGTCAGACCGCGCGGGCCGCTGTCGAGCCGTCGCAGTACCTGGAGGGATGTTCCGTCGGGCGCGGCCGGGCGGGCCGCCGTGAGCTCAGAGGCCACGGAGGCGGCGCGCCGGGGCATCGGCGGCGGCGCCCCGGTCGGTGAGCCGGGCGACCGTGAGCCGTACGACGTCGACCACGTCGGGGTCGTCGACGAAGTAGACCTGCCGCCGGCCCTCGCGGCGGGAGCGGACGAGCCCGGCGAGCTTCAGCTTGGTCAGGTGCTGGCTGACGGCGGGCAGCGCGCCGCCCACCCGCTCCGCGAGCCCGGTGACGTCGCTCTCACCCTGGGCCAGTGCCCACACGATGTGCAGCCGGGCGGGCGAGGCGAGCAGCCCGAAGGCCGCGGCCGCCTCCGCGAGCACGTCGGCTGGCGGATCCTCGAAGCCACTGCCGGCTGCGGCCACGGTCGTCTTCCTCCTGTTCGCGCACGCGTCGTACGAGCCGCACCAGTCTAGGCGGCCCGGCACGGACGGGACCCGCCGGAACTCGTCCGCCGGAACTTATCCGTCGCTCCATTAGTTTCTACGTCGCTGTAGATGCAGCACGGAACGTGTCAGACAACCGACACCACACTTGGAGAGCACATGGCCCTGTGGGACCGCATCAAGGACTCCGCGACGCAGATGCAGACCCAGCTCGTGGCGAAGAAGAACGACCTGAAGAGCGGTGCCTTCCGGGACGCGAGCATGGCGATGTGCGCCCTCGTGGCCGCCGCCGACGGCACCGTCGACCCGTCGGAGCGTCAGCGTGTCGCGCAACTGATCGCCACCAACGAGGTGTTGCAGAACTTCCCCGCGGACGACCTGCGCCGCCGCTTCGAGGAGAACCTGAACAAGCTGACCGCCGATTACGACTTCGGCAAGGTCAGCGTGTTGCAGGAGATCGCCAAGGCGAAGAAGAAGCCCGCCGAGGCCCGTGCCGTCGTCCAGATCGGCATCGTCATCGGCGGCGCGGACGGCGACTTCGACAAGACCGAGCAGGCCATGGTGCGCGAGGCCTGCTTCGCCCTGGGGCTGCCGCCGCACGAGTTCGACCTCTGAGCCGACGGATCCCCAAGGCTCGCGCCTCGCCGGGTGCCGGACGGTCGTCCGTCCGGCACCCGGCGAGCGGTCGGTGTCACGGCCCCGCGGGCCCGTGTCCCACCGCGGTGGATCAGCCGAGGCCCGCGGACTTCAGCCAGGCCCTGGCCACGTCGAGCGGGTCCTTGTTCTGCGACTGCACCTGGGTGTCCAGGTCCCGCAGGGTGGCCGTGTCCAGCTTGGCGGAGACCGCGTTGAGCGCGTCGACGCCCTTCTGGTCCAGGCCGGACTTGTACACCAGCGGCTGGACGTTCTCGAAGCCGAAGAGGTTCTTCGGGTCCTGGAGGACGACGAACTTCTCCTTGGCGATGGTCGGATCCGTGGTGAACACGTCGGCGACCTGCACGGTGTTCTTCTTCAGCGCCGCCTGGGTCAGCGGGCCGCCCGCGTCCAGCGCCTTGAAGGACTTGAACTCCAGCCCGTACTCGGACTTCAGGCCCTTCAGGCCCTGGTGCCGGGCCTGGAACTCCGGCGAGCCGCCGATGACCAGGTCCTTGGCGACGTCCTTGAGGTCCGCGATGGAGGACTTCTCGGTGAGGCCGTACTTCTTCGCCGTCTCGGCGTTGACGGTGACGGAGTCCTTGTCCTGCGCGGGCGCCGGCTCGAGCACTGTCAGCCCGGAGTCCAGCTTGGCGTCGATGGCGGCCGTCGTCTCCTCGACCGTCTTCGGGGCGGCCTTGGAGTCGAGGTAGGCCAGCAGCGCCCCGTTGTACTCGGGCAGCACGGTGATCGAGCCGTTCTTGAGCAGACCGTAGGTGGTCTCGCGGCTGCCGATGTTGGGCTTGTACTCGACCTTGATGCCCTTGGCCTTCAGGGCCTCGCCGTAGATGTCGGCGATCAGGATGCTCTCGGCGAAGTTGTTGGAGCCGACGACGACCATGCCGCCGCTCGCCCTGCCCTCCGCGAGCGGGTCCTTGCCGGAGGTGCCGCCGGACGAACACCCCGCGACAAGCGCCGAGGTGGCGGCGAGTGCGACGGCGGCCGCCCAGAAGTGGCTCTTGCTGGACCTGGTGCTCTTCGTCTTGGAAGTCACAATTTCCGTTCCCGGCTGAGAGGTTGGTCGGGCGCATGGCAGCGGCAGCAGCACGCGGGGCGCGAGCACCGCGATTTGATCCAATCCAGCGGCTTCTTCGTCAGTCAAGAGGCGCCGGGTCACCGATCGGCTTCGATGCCCGCGGTCATCCGCCACGGCGCACCCCGGGCGACACCGCCAGCCGCGCGACCGCCCAGAACACGGCGAGCGTCGCCAGCGCCATCACGGCGACCAGCGCGGCCCCGCCCACGACCTTCTCGTAGTCGTGCTGGTAGAGGCCGTCGACGATGTACCGGCCGAGGCCGCCGAGGCTGACGTAGGCGGCGATGGTGGCCGTGGAGACGATCTGGATGGCCGCCGAGCGCAGTCCGCTGAGGATCAGCGGGAGGGCGACGGGCAGTTCGACCTGGAACAGGACGCGCGACTCGGCCATGCCCATGCCGCGGGCGGCGTCCACCGGCGAGGGATCGACGGAGCGCATCGCCTCGTAGGTCGTGATCAGGATCGGCGGGACGGCGAGGACGACCAGCGGGATCATCACGGGGATCTTGCCGAAGCCGAGCAGGATGACCATCAGCACCAGCAGGCCGAAGCTGGGCAGCGCCCGCCCGGCGGTGGCGATCAGGGCGAGGGCGTTGCCGCCGCGCCCGTAGTGCCCGGTGAGCAGGCCGACCGGCAGTCCGATGACGGCGGCCAGGCCCAGGGCCATCAGGGAGTACTGGACGTGCTCCGCCAGGCGCGTGGGGATGCCGTCGTAGCCCTTCCAGTGGGCGGCGTCGCTGAAGAAGGCGTTGACGAAGTGGAGTACGTTCACCGGGCGGCGTCCTCCAGTGCGGGCGTGGCCGGCTCGGGCCGGGCCTCGGCGTCCGTGGGGGCGCGGTGGCGGGTGCCGCGCGGCATCCAGGGGGTCAGCAGCAGGCGTACGAGGACGAGCACGGCGTCGGTGACGACCGCCAGGGCCGCCGTGGTGAGGACGGAGTTCCAGGCGAGTTCGGGCCGGTTGTAGATCTGCGCGTCGTGGAGCAGATTGCCCAGGGCGCCCTGGTTGCCGATCAGCATCCCGACGCTGACGAGCGAGATGCTGGAGACGGCGGCCACCCGCAGCCCCGCGATGATCGCGGGCACCGCGATCGGCAACTGCACCTGGAGATACCGGCGTACGGGTCCCAGGCCCATGGCGGTGGCCGCGGCCAGGGTCTCCTGCGGCACCGAGCGGACGCCGTCGACGATCGCCGGGACGAGCACGACGAGGCTGTAGACGGCGAGTGGGATCATCACCGTGAGCTCGGTCTGGCCGGTGTAGTCGATGAGGACGACGAAGAACGCCAGCGACGGGATCGCGTACAGCACGGTCGTCAGGCTCAGCACGGGCGGGTACAGCCAGCGGAACCGCACGCACAGCTGGGCGAGGGGCAGGGCGGCGACGAGACCGGCCAGCACCGGAAGCAGGGCCTCGCGCAGGTGCAGGCCGATCAGGCCGAGCCAGCTGTGCTGGAGGTCGCTCGGGATGTCGAAGAATCGGTTCATCCGGCGACCCCGGCGTCGGCGCCGGCCTCTGCTCCGGCGTCGGCGCCGGCCTCCGCCGCGGCCCCCGCGTCGGTCTCCGGCCCGGTACGTCCCGCGGCGTGGGCGGTGCGGATCGCCTCGCCGATGGTCTGCTGCGAGACGACGCCGACCGCGCGGCCGGTGCCGTCCACGGCGACCGCCCAGCCGGTCGGCGAGAGCACGGCGCCGTCGAGTGCGGCGCGCAGCGAGTCGGTGCCGTACTCGAAGGGCCGCCCGTGGGACAGGAGTCGTGCGACGTCCAGGGGCCCGTCGGCCAAGGCTTCCGGCTCGCTCCAGCCGAGGGGCCTGCCGTCGGGGTCGGTGACGAGGAGGTAGGGCACGTCGGGGATGGCGCGGGCGGCGATCTGCTCGGCGGTGGAGTCGGCGGTGACGATCGGGGTCCTCGTCAACTCCAGTCCCCCGGAGGCGAAGAAGGACAGCCGGCGGATGCCGCGGTCGGTGCCGAGGAAGTCCTCGACGAAGTCGTCCGCGGGCGCCGAGAGCAGTTCGGCCGGCGGGGCGTACTGGGCGAGCCGGCCGCCGGTGCGCAGGACCGCGACCATCGTGCCGATCTTGACGGCCTCATCGATGTCGTGCGTGACGAAGACAATGGTCTTGCCCAACTCATCCTGGATGCGGAGTAGTTCGTCCTGAAGGCCCTTGCGCACCACCGGGTCCACGGCAGAGAACGGCTCGTCCATCAGCAGCACCGGCGGGTCGGCGGCGAGCGCCCGCGCCACGCCGACGCGTTGCTGCTGGCCGCCGGAGAGCTGGTACGGGTAGCGCTTGGCGAGCGAGGCGTCGAGGCCGACCCGCTCCATCAACTCCGCCGCCCGCGCCCGGGCCTTCTGCTTGTTCCAGCCGAGCAGGCGGGGCACGGTCGCGATGTTGTCGACGATGGTGCGGTGCTGGAAGAGCCCCGCGTTCTGAATGACGTACCCCATCGACCGGCGCAGGGTGTTGACGGGCTGTTCCTGGATGTCGACGCCGTCGAGGAGGATGGAGCCCCCGGTCGGCTCCACCATCCGGTTGATCATGCGCAGAGTGGTGGTCTTGCCACATCCCGACGGTCCGACGAGGACGGTGATCGAGCGGTCCGGTATCTCGAGCGAGAGCCGGTCGACAGCCAGTGTGCCGTCCGGATACCGCTTGGTGACTGAATCTATCCGTATCAAAACGCCGAATACCCTTCGGGTCTGGCAGGAGCTGTCCGCTCTCGGCCGCGGTCGCGCGGGCCGTTGCGGGAAGAGTCCGAGCACCTCGTGCCGTGCGACGTCTGCACGCGACACCCCCGTCCCCCGTAACCGCTCTGTGCGCAAGCTGTGAGTCCCCGGCGCGCGGGCCCGCCCGACCGGGCGGTTCCCAGGCCCCGTGGCGCCTTTCGACACCCACGCCTACCCAGCATCGCGCCCGCGACACCGACGGACTCGGTCCGGGCCGCCCGCACCGCGCCACCGGCCGCACCGGCGCCCCGGCCCCGACAAGGGGCGGGGGCGGGCCCGTGAAGGCCCGTCCCCTGGACGGGTGCGGCCGGGGCCGGGTCAGGTCCGGCCGGGGCCGCCACCGCCGAAGGATCCGCTGCTGCCCGGGTGCCAGCGCCGCCGGTGCTGGTCCTGGCTGCGGCGGGTTCCGGTGGCGTGCAGCTCGTAGGGCATGAGCCGCTCCCCGTCGTCCACGTGGAGCTCGTCCAGCTCCCGCATCTCCCTGATCTCGTGGACGGCGCCGGTGACCGGCAGGTGCGGCTGCTCCGCCTCGGTCGGCCGGTCCGGCTCGCGGCGCATCACACCGATACCCATGCCGACGGCCCACACCAAGGCGATCACGATGACGAGTCCACCGATGAAGGCGCCGAAGGTGGCCCACACATTGGGTGCCACGGCCAGCACGGCGTAGGAGGCTATGTCCATGTCTTCCACCCGCCTCACCAAGGAAAGCGAAGAGTGCCGGTGACGCCGATGACGCCACCTGTGTCCCATATTGTCCCACCGCAAGAGTGCCCCGCAAAGCGGCCGCTACCCCCAGGGCGCCCGCCGGCCCGGTAGCCGCCGGTGACTCCGCCGTGGCCGCCGGTGCTGGAAAATGAACCTATGGCCGGACTTCTCGACCGATGCCGGATCCTGGTGTCCCGTATCCGCACCGGCCGTCGTGCGCTCCGGCACCGCGCGGACCCGGAGCCGGAGCACGAACGGCGGGCTCGGACCGCCGACGCACACGGACGTCCTCACAGGCCCGCGAGGCGGCGGCGTCCGGCGCCGGGCGCGCGCAGCTTCGCCGCGCAGGCGTTCGCCCTCCAGATGATGATGCTGCTGGTGCTCATCGTCGCCGCGGGTGTCGTCCTGGTGCTCCAGACCCGGAGCAACAGCCTGGCGGACGCCCGGCACCGCACACGCTCCGTGGCCGACGCCTTCGCCAGCGCCCCGGATACCGCGGCGGCCCTCGACAGCCGCGATCCGACGGCGATCCTCCAGCCGCGCGCCGAGGAGGCCCGGAAGCGGACGGGTGTGGCCTTCGTCGTCGTGTACCGGAAGGACGGGATCCGGCTCACACACCCCGACCCCGCCCTGATCGGCAAACACGTCATAGGTCCGTACAAGCAGGCGGCGGAGGGCAGGCCCTTCACGAAGGTCATCACGGCGAGCCGCGGCCCCGCGGTCGACTCGATCGTCCCCGTCTTCCGGCCGGACGGCTCGGTCGCGGGCGTCGTGGACGTCGCGATCACACTCGAGACGGTGAACACGACGGTCCAGCGCCAGCTGCCGGTCCTGCTCGGGGGCGTGGGGGGAGCGCTCGTCCTGGCCACGGGCGGATCGGCGTGGGCGAGCAGGCGGCTGCGGCGGCAGACCCACGGTCTGGGCCACGTAGAGCTGACGCGGATGTACGAGCACCACGACGCCGTCCTCCACTCCGTGCGGGAGGGCGTCCTCGTCGTCTCGGGCGAGGGCCGGCTGCTCCTGGCCAACGACGAGGCGCGGCGGCTGCTGGACCTGCCGGCGGACGCGGAGGGACGCCGGATCGCCGACCTCGGCCTCGAACCGCGGGCGTCCGCGCTGCTGTCCTCCGGCGGGGTGGCCAGCGACGAGGTGCTCCTCGCGGGAGACCGGCTGCTGGTCGCCAACACCCGCCTCACGGACCGTGGGGGAGGACCGGCCGGCAGTGTGACGACGCTGCGGGACACCACGGAACTGCGCGCCCTCTCGGGCCGCGTCGAGGAGACTCAGGAGCGTCTGAGGCTGCTGTACGACGCCGGTGTGCGGGTCGGCACCACTCTGGACGTCGTACGGACCGCCGAGGAACTGGCGGAGGTCGCCGTCCCCCGGTTCGCCGACCTGGTCACCGTCGAGCTGCTGGAACCCGTCCTGCGCGGCGACGAGCCGGCGGACACGGCGGACATGCGCCGCACGGCCATCCGCGGCGACGGCCCGGACCCGCCCGTCTTCCCCGTGGGCGAGCGGATCACCTGGCTGCCCGGCACCCCCATGGCGGCGGCGCTGGAGAACGGTCACGCGGTGCTGGAGGCCGATCTGCGCGCCACCCACGACTGGCGGGTCCAGAGCCCGGAAACGGCCGCGAGGATCCTCGACCACGGGATCCGCTCGCTCATCGCCGTGCCGATGCGGGCGCGGGGCGTCGTGCTGGGACTGGCCGACTTCTGGCGGACGGACCGGCGCAGCCCCTTCGAGGACGACGACCTCTCCCTCGCCGAGGAGCTGGTCGCGCGGGCGGCCGTGTCCGTGGACAACGCACGCCGCTACACCCACGCGCACAGCGTCGCCGTGACCCTGCAACGCAGCCTGCTGCCCCGGGGGCGCCCCGAGCAGGAGGCGCTGGAGGTGGCCCACCGCTACCTGCCCGCGCAGGTCGGCGTGGCCGGGGACTGGTTCGACGTGATCCCGCTGCCGGGTGCGCGCGTGGCCCTCGTGGTCGGCGACGTCGTCGGACACGGTCTGCACGCCGCCGCCACCATGGGCCGTCTGCGCACCGCCGTCCTCAACTTCTCGGCCCTCGACCTGCCGCCCGACGAGATCCTGGTCCACCTCGACGAACTGGTCACCCGGATTGACCAGGACAGGGCGGCCGAGGCCGAGGCCGACGCGGTCACCGGGGCCACCTGCCTGTACGCGATCTACGACCCCGTCGGCGGACGCTGCACCGTGGCGACGGCGGGTCACCCCGGGCCCGCGCTGGTACGTCCCGACGGCACGGTGCACTTCCCCGAGGTGCCCGCTTCCCCGCCCCTCGGCCTGGCGGCGGGCCTGCCCGTCGAGGCCGCCGAGCTGGACCTGGCGGAGGGTTCGCTCCTGGTCCTGTACACCGACGGGCTGGTGGAGGACCGGGGCAGGGACATCGGCACCGGCCTCGCCCTGCTGCGCGACACCCTGGCCGGCCGGCCCGACCGGAGCCCGGAGGAGACGTGCCGGGCGGTGATCGACGCCGTGCTGCCACCGCGCCCCAGCGACGACGTCGCGCTGCTGGTGGCCCGCACCCGGCTGCTGGACCCGGCGGACGTCGTGGAGTGGGACGTGCGCCGCGACTCCGCGTCCGTCGCCCCGCTGCGCGCGGCGTGCGCCCGGCAGCTGGACGCGTGGGGACTGGAGGAGGTGGGTTTCGACACCGAGCTGCTGCTCAGCGAACTGGTCACCAACGCGATCCGCTACGGCAGCGAGCCGATCCGGGTGCGGCTGCTGCGCGACCGCACCCTCATCTGCGAGGTCTCCGACGGCAGCAGCACCTCACCGCACCCGCGCCGGGCCGCCGTGACGGACGAGGGCGGACGCGGTCTGTTCCTCGTCGCCCAGCTGGCTCGGCGGTGGGGGACGAGGTACACACCCCACGGCAAGGTCATCTGGACCGAACAGTCGCTGCACGGCGGGTCGGCGCGGCCCGGCAGGGACCTGGGCGACCTGCTGCTCGACCAGTGGGACGACGAGGCGTTGTGACGGGCGCACCGCCCGCGCTCCCGGACGCGGTCCGCGGGTCCCCGCGCACGCCGGGACCCGCGGACCGCGGGCGCACGCCGGGACCCGCGGCCGCCTCAGTCCTCGCCGGGGACCAGCCGCAGGGAGATCGAGTTGATGCAGTACCGCTGGTCCGTCGGGGTCGGGTACCCCTCGCCCTCGAAGACGTGCCCGAGGTGCGACCCGCAGCGGGCACACCGCACCTCGGTGCGCACCATCCCGTGGGAGCGGTCCTCCAGCAGCTCCACGGCGTCGGTGTCCTTCGGGTCGTAGAAGGACGGCCAGCCGCAGTGGGACTCGAACTTGGTGCCGGAGGTGAACAGTTCGGCGCCACAGGCCCGGCAGGAGTAGACACCCTTGGTCTTGGTGTCGGTGTACTCACCGGTGAAGGCGGGCTCCGTGCCGGCCTGCCGCAGCACGGTGTACTCGGCCGGGCTCAGCTCGGCCCGCCACTGCTCGTCCGGCTTCTCGACGTCGTACGGCATGAGTCTCGCGCCCCTCACTTCGGCAGACGGTCCAGGATGCGCGGTCCGAGGTCGGTGACGTCGCCCGCGCCCATGGTGAGAACGAGATCACCGGCCTTCGCCATTCCCGCCACCACGTCGGGCACCTCGGCCTTGTCGTGGACGGCCGTCACGTCGGCGTCCGCCGCCCGGGCGGCGGCGATGATCAGCTCGCTGGTGACGCCGGGGATCGGGTCCTCGCGGGCCGGGTAGATGTCCAGGACGACGGAGGCGTCCGCGAGGGCCAGCGCCTGGCCCATCTCCTTGCCCAGCTCCTGGGTGCGGGAGAACAGGTGCGGCTGGAAGACGACGAGGATCCGGCCGTCGCCCGCGGCCGCGCGCATCGCCTCCAGGTCGGCGGTCATCTCGGTCGGGTGGTGCGCGTAGGAGTCGACGACCTGGACGCCGGCGGCCTCGCCCTTGAGTTGCAGGCGCCGCTTGACGCCGGTGTACGCGGCCAGCGCGGAGGCGAGTCCGGCGGCCGGGACGCCCAGGGCGGCGCCCGCGGCCAGCGCGGCGACGGCGTTGTGCGCGTAGTGGCGGCCGGGGACGGAGACGGGGAAGGTGAGCTCGGTGCCGTCCAGCAGGACGGTGACCTCGCTCGTGAGGCCCTGCGGCACGACCGACAGGATCCGCACGTCCGCGTCCTCGGCCTCGCCGTACGTCACCGTCCGCACCGAACCGGCCACGCGCCGGGTCAGCTCCCGCGCACCCGGGTGGTCGGCGGCGATCACCAGGGTGCCGCCGGGGACGATCCGGTCCACGAAGGTCTCGAAGGACTCGTAGATCTCGTCCATCGAGGCGTAGTTGGCGTGGTGGTCGAGCTCGACGTTGAGGACGATGGCGACCTCGGGCGCGTACTTGTGGAAGCTGCGGTCCGACTCGTCCGCCTCGGCGACGAAGATCTCGCCGTCGCCGTGCAGCGCGTTGGAGCCCGGGGCGTCCAGGTCGCCGCCGATGGCGTACGACGGCCGCAGGCCCAGCTCGCCGAGGGACACGGCCAGCATCGAGGTGGTCGTCGTCTTGCCGTGGGTGCCGGCGACCGCGATCGGGCGCAGGCCCGCCATCAGGGCGGCCAGCGCGTCGGAGCGGTGGACGACCGGGACGCCCAGCTCGGCCGCGCGGGCCAGCTCCGGGTTGTCCTCACGGATCGCCGAGGAGACGACGACGCAGCTGGCGTCGTCGGCGAGGTGCCCGGCCGCGTGCCCGATGTGCACGGTGGCGCCCAGCGCGCGCAGTGCCTGCGCGGTCGCCGACTCCTTGGCGTCGCTGCCCGCCACCTTGGCCCCGCGCTGGGCGAGGATCTTCGCGATGCCCGACATCCCGGCGCCGCCGATGCCGATGAAGTGCGGTCGGTCCATGGCGGTAGGAAGGCCGGGTGCCATGCGCTTTTCTCCCCAGGTGGTGCGGCTGCGGTACGACGGTGCGCGCGCCACCGTGCGGGGGCGCCGCCCAAGCCTATGCCTTGCTGTGGGAGAAGAGCTTCAGGACCGGTACGCCCACCTTGTGGCGGGCCCGGGAGGCCCAGTCGCGGTGGAAGAACTCCTCCACGTAGTGCGGGTCGGTCAGGACGATCACCTCGTCGGCGTCGACCTCTGCGACCAGGGACTTCAGCGCGTCCAGCGGATGGTCCTCGACGAGCCGGCCCTCGGCCCGGCTGCCCGCCGCGCGCAGCGCGATGAGGGACACGTCCAGGGCCTGCTCCCCGGCGCCCTTCGCGGCCGCGCCCTCGGGGGTCTCGCCCTCGCGCGCGGCCTCGTCCAGTTCGCCGAGCGCGATGTCGTCGATGGCCCGCAGCAACCGGTCCGCCTGGTCGCCGCGCGGCTGGAGCAGCACATGGAAGAACACCGGCTCCTCGCCGTGCAAGGTGGTGACGAACTCCACGTCGGCGGACGTCAGGGCCTTCTCGATCATCAAAACGCTTGTGAACACCAGGCGCCCTTTCTCCTCCGAGGGTCCCTGGACCCTCCGTCTCCCGCCACGGGCCGTAGCAGCCCCTGCGGAAACCATCCTGCCCCGTGATCGCACGGGTATCGCGGGATTTTGCTCACCCACCGCACACAGACCGGAACTATTGATTCCGTTCACCCGGGGAGCGGACCCCCGGGTAGGCGGAGGTGGGCCTCCGGTCAGGGGCGGCGGTACCTGCTGAACAGGAAGCCGTCGTCCTCCAGCAGGGACGCGAGGACGAAGCGCTGCGGGACCGTGACGGAGGGGCCGCCGGCGATGCGCTGGGCGTCGCCCGCTGTGAGCATCGGCGAGACCGTGAGGCACATTTCGTCGAGGACGCCGGACGCCACCATCTGACCGAGCAGGCGGGGGCCGCCCTCGGTGAGCAGGCGGGTGTGGCCGAGTTCGGCCAGGGCCCGGACGGCGCGGGCGGGGTCGACGCCGACGCCGTCACCGGCGAGCACCACCCGCGCGCCCGCCTTCTCCGCGGCCGCTATCCGCTCCGGGGCCGCCGCCGCGCCCGTGAGGATCAGCGTGGGCACCAGCGGCGAGGTGAACAGCGGCAGCGAGAAGTCCAGCCCCAGGCTCGCCGTGACAACCGCGATCGCCGGAGCCGGCCCCTGCCCGGCCGCCTCCCGCAGCGCCGCGAACTCCGCCCGGGCCCGGGCCGGGCGGTACCCCTCCCGGCGTACCGTCTCCGCGCCGACCACCACCACGTCGGCCAGTGCCCGCAGGGTGCCGAAGATCCGCATGTCGGCGGCGCTGGAGATGGGCTGCGAACGGCCCTCGTGCTGGGCGGCACCGTCGAGCGTGGCGACCATGTTGGCGCGCAGCCACGGCTCCCCGCCCGCTGCCCCGCGCTCGGGGTAGGCGTAGGCGGCGGCCAGCTCGGCGAAGGTCCACTCCCGGTCCACAAGGGCGCCGGGCACGCTCGTGCCACCGGCCCCGTGCGTCCCGTCCAGGGTCTGGGCTGCTGTTTCGTCGGTCACAGGGAACAGGCGTCGCATGACGTGCAGTGTTCCACGCCGCTTACCATGGGGAACCGTGTCGTCCTCCACAGCCGCCTCCGGGCTCAGCTCCCTGACCGCCGCCGCCCCGCTGTCCCTGTGCGCGCGCGAGCCGCACGTCCCCGCGGACCGGCTGGTCGCCGAGATGGTGCCGCCGCCGCGCTTCGACTCGGTGCGCTTCGCGACGTACATCCCGGACCCGAAGCAGCCCAGCCAGACCGAGGCCGTCGAGATCCTCGACGACTTCGCCGCCGGACTCGGCGGGGCGCCCGCGACCGGCTCCGGCAGGCGCGGCCTCTTCGGCTTCGGCAAGAGCAAGAGCAAGGGCAAGGGCAAGGCCTCCGGTGCCGGGCCCCGCGGTGTGTACCTCGACGGCGGTTACGGAGTCGGCAAGACCCACCTGCTGGCCTCCCTGTGGCACGCCACCCCGGCCGAGCCCGCCCGCAAGGCGTTCGGCACCTTCGTCGAGCTGACCAACCTCGTGGGCGCCCTCGGCTTCCAGAAGACCGTCGAGACCCTCTCCGGCCACCGCCTGCTGTGCATCGACGAGTTCGAACTGGACGACCCGGGCGACACCGTGCTCGTCTCCACCCTGCTCGGCAGGCTGGTCGACGCGGGCGTCGCGCTCGCCGCCACCTCCAACACGCTGCCGGGCAAGCTCGGCGAGGGCCGCTTCGCCGCCACCGACTTCCTGCGCGAGATCCAGGGCCTGTCCGCGCACTTCCGCACGCTGCGCATCGACGGCGAGGACTACCGCCACCGCGGCCTGCCCGAGGCGCCGGCGCCGTACTCCGACGAGCAGGTGACCAAGGCGGCGTACGCCACCGAGAACGCCTCGCTCGACGACTTCCCGCACCTGCTGGAGCACCTGGCCAAGGTGCACCCCAGCCGTTACGGCGCGCTGACCGACGGTGTGGCGGCCGTGTGCCTCACCGACGTGCGGCCGGTGCCGGACCAGTCGACGGCACTGCGGCTCGTGGTGCTCGCGGACCGGCTCTACGACCGCGAGGTGCCCGTGCTGGCCTCCGGGCTGCCCTTCGACCGGCTGTTCAGCGAGGAGATGCTGAACGGCGGCTACCGCAAGAAGTACTTCCGCGCGATATCCCGCCTCACCGCCCTCGCCCGGGACGCCAAGGGGCTCGTCGGGACGCACTGACCGTGACGACGCCCCGGCGGACGGCCTCTCGGGGTTCACCTCGTCTCCTGACCAGCTCTTGATCGCTGGGCGGTCCGCGCCGGAGACACGGAGTCACCCCATGCAGCCCTGATCCACAACGCCCGTACGTTCGGACGGCGCCCCGAGGACTTCGCCCGGCTCGCCGGGGGCCAGTCCCCCGAAGTCCTGTTCATCACCTGCTCCGACTCCCGGGTCGTCCCGGCCCTGATCACCGGTGCCCGCCCCGGCGAGCTCTTCGAGTTGCGCACCGCGGGCAACACCGTGCCGCCGTACGCCTCGGCGCGGCCCACCGCCGAGGCGGCCACCATCGAGTACGCGGTGGCGGTGCTCGGCGTCGGCGACATCGTCGTCTGCGGCCGTTCGCACTGCGGTGCGGTCGGCGCCCTCGTCCGCGGGGACGACCTCGACGCCGCACCCGCCCGTACGGGACTGGCTGGCCCACGCGACGCCCCGGCCCGCCGGGGCCGCGGAGGACCCGGCGGTCGCCGAGGGCGTCCAGAGCCACGCCCTGACCCGGCTGCTGCGGCTGCGCTCGTACCCCGTGCGTCGGGAAGCGGCTCGCGGACGGCCGGCTCACGCTGCACGCCTGGTACTACGAGGTGCACACCGGCGCGGTGCTGGCGCACTGCCCGCGGACGGACGCCTTCACGGCCCTGTGAGCGGAGGCCGTCCGGCGGCTCGACCCTGGCCTTGGACCGGGCATATCGTTGTAGCGAGCGCATAGCACGCATACCGGCGACCGGTCGAGGAGTCCTCGTCATGGTGCAGGAACTGGTGACCGCCGTGATCACCGCGGGCTGCGTGGGGTTCGTGTACCTCGCCGCGGCCATGCGGATCGTCAAGCAGTACGAGCGCGGGGTGGTGTTCCGCCTCGGCCGGCAGACCGGTGAGCCGCGACCACCGGGCCTGGCAGTGATCGTCCCGTTCGTGGACCGGCTGTACAAGGTCAACATGCAGATCGTCACGCTGCCGATCCCGGCCCAGGAGGGCATCACCCGGGACAACGTGACGGTACGCGTGGACGCGGTCGTCTACTTCAAGGTGGTCGACGCCGCCAGCGCGCTCATCCGGGTGGAGGACTACAAGTTCGCGGTGTCGCAGATGGCGCAGACGTCCCTGCGCTCGATCATCGGCAAGAGCGACCTGGACGACCTGCTGTCCAACCGCGAGAAGCTCAACCAGGGGCTGGAGCTGATGATCGACAGCCCGGCCGTCGGGTGGGGCGTGCAGATCGACCGCGTGGAGATCAAGGACGTCTCCCTGCCGGACACGATGAAGCGGTCCATGGCCCGGCAGGCGGAGGCCGACCGGGACCGGCGGGCCCGCATCATCAACGCGGACGCGGAGTTCCAGGCGTCGAAGAAGCTGGCCGAGGCCGCCCAGCAGATGGCGGACACGCCCGCCGCGCTGCAACTGCGGCTGCTCCAGACGGTGACGGCGGTCGCCGCCGAGAAGAACTCCACCCTGGTCCTGCCCTTCCCGGTCGAGCTCCTGCGCTTCCTGGAGAAGGCCCAGCGGGAGCCGGAACCGGAACCGTCCAGGGCCAGGAGCCTGGACCGGAGCATGGCGCCGGCGGCTTCCAGCTCGCCCGAACAGCTGCCCGAACAGTTGCTCGAGGGTGCGCAGACACTTGAGGCCGCGCAGGCACCCGCGGATCCCGGCGACCCCGTCCCCGAGGCGGCCCCGATCACCCCCGTCCGGAGCAGCGCCGACGCGGTCACCCCCGACCCGGACGGCAGCGCGGCCCGCACCGGGACCTAGGGCGCGTTTCGAAAGTCCCGCCTGCCCCGCGACGCCTGGCACGGCGCCTCGCCGCGTTGTCGGGATCGCCCGCGTACGCCCAGTACGCGGACGACCCTCCGCCTTGCGATGCACCGCACGAGACGCCGCGGGGCCCGCCCTCCGGGCGGACGGCGCTTCGCCCGTCAAGGAGCGGCGTCCGGTGCGTGCTCTGGGGGCCCTGCTCGAAGAGCTTGGGGGAGTGCCGGCCGGAAGCCCTCGTACTGGATGTACTTGGGCTTTCGGCCGTGCGGCGAGTGGGGGTCCCCTCGGAGAGCCCAGGAGAGCGTGCCGGGCCGCGCGACGGGGCGGGCGTTGCCCGGCGGGGGACTGGCTTCCCTCCGACCCGGTCCCCCGTCCCCCATACTCCGGACGGCCCCGCGCGGTGGCGGCACCGTGGGGCCGTCGTTAGCGTGCGTGACATGCGCAGTCGGCTCGTGGGGGTTGTCCTGATCGCGACGCTGGGGGGCCTCGCGGGGTGCGGGGGCGGCGGTGGGGGCCCGGGTGCCGCCACGCCGAGCGGCTCCGGCACCGCCTCACCCGGTACCGCGGGCCGGATCACCGTGTCGAGCCCGGCGTTCGGCGACGGCGGCACCGTTCCCGGCCGCTACACGTGCAGCGGCGCGGACGTCTCGCCGCCGCTGGCGTTCTCCGGGGTTCCCGCGCGCACGGCGGGGCTGGCCCTGCTGGTCGAGGACCGGGACGCCCCGCGGGGCACGTTCACGCACTGGCTGGTCTGGAACATGGACCCGCGCACCACGAGCCTTCCGGCGGGCGCGACCCCGCCGGGAGCCGCCCAGGGGCGCAACGACTTCTCGAAGACGGGCTACAGCGGCCCCTGCCCGCCTCCGGGCAAAGCCCACCGCTACGTCTTCACGGTGTACGCCGCCGACCGCCGCCTCGCCCTGAGGCCCGACGCCACGGCCGCCGACGTGAGGCGCGCGCTGAGCGGCCACACCCTGGCCTCCGGCACCCTCACCGCCCGCTACGGCCGCTGAGGCGGGACCGGAGCGCCCGGCCACCGGGCGGGTGACCGCACGGCCGTGCCGCCGTTCCCGTGATCGAAGAAGGTCATATGTTCATCGGGTGATCCCACTTGTACGACGCATCACCGCCCTCTGCGCGCTCAGCGCCGCTCTGGCCGCCTGCGGCGGCACCGAGGCGTCCCGCGCCGGGCTGACGGACCCCTCCACGTCAGCGTCGGCCTCCCCCTCCGCACCGGCCAAGCCCTCGCCCTCCCGGCCGCCGAACCTCACCCCGGGACCCGGCGGTCTGCCCCCCGTCTTCAGCAACGGCCCCCGCACCAAGGGCAAGACGGTCGCCCTCACCTTCGACGCCGACATGACCGCCGACGAGGGACCACGCGCGGCGACGGGCGAGCACTTCGACAACCCGGAGCTCATCGCCACCCTGCGCGCGCTGAAGGTGCCGGCCACGGTGTTCATGACGGGGCGCTGGGCCGAGCAGTACCCCGACCAGGCCCGCTCCATCGGCAGCGACCCCCTCTTCGAGCTCGCCAACCACTCCTACAGCCACTACGCGTTCACCGCGAACTGCTACGGCCTGCCCACGGTTCCCGCCGACCGGATGCGGTCGGACGTCGAGGGCGCGTACGAGGCGTTCCGCAAGGCGGGCGTGCCGCACCCGATGCCGTACTTCCGCTTCCCCGGCGGCTGCTACGACCAGCAGTCCCTGCGGGCGCTGAGCGGTCTCGGCGTCACCGCGGTGCAGTGGGACGTGGTCAGCGGAGACGCGTTCGCGACGGACGCGGACGCCGTGGTCCGGCAGGTCCTGGGCGGGGTCAAGCCGGGCTCGGTCGTGGTCATGCACTGCACCCGCAGCGCCGCCCCCACCACCGAGCGCGTGGTACGCGCCGTCGTACCGGAGCTGCGCAAGAGGGGCTACCGGCTGGTGAAGGTCTCCGACCTGATCGGCGCCACGACCGACCGCGCCTGACGGGCCGACCGGCGGCCGGGGGACGGCGGCCGGGGATCACCCGCGGGCCGGCGCGTCCGGCGGCCGGTCGCCCGGCTGGCAGACTGGAGGCCGTGAGCACCGACGAGACCACCACGGCCACCGCCCCGCACGACAGCCCGTTCCGGGCCGAGCCCGGCACACGAGACCAGGCGCGGCAGTTCGTGCTGCCGCTGGTGGTGCGGATCGAGCGGACCGCTCCCCCGGCCCGTACGGACGCCCTGGAGACCACGGCCCGAGCGGTCCTGGTGCTGCTCGCCGACGAGCGCTCGGCCGGTGACGGGGAGTGGGCGCGGGCCGTGCGGGACTGGCAGGACGCCCGGATCCGCAAGGTGGTGCGGCGGGCGCGCGGCGCCGAGTGGCGGCGGGCCGAGGCCCTGCCCGGCATCACCGTGGCCGGGAGGACCGCGCAGGTGCGGGTCTTCCCGCCCGTACCGCTGGACGGCTGGCCCAAGGATCTGGCGAGGCTCCAGGTCTCCGGCACCGAACTCGACGACCCGGAGCCGCCCGCCGCGCCGGACCCGGCCGTCCCGGTGCTGTGGATGAGCCCCCGGCTGGACATGTCCGCGGGCAAGGCGATGGCCCAGGCGGGTCACGGCGCCCAGCTCGCCTGGTGGGAACTGTCCGACGAGCAGCGCACGGCCTGGCGGGACGCGGGCTTCCCGCTCACCGTCCGCACCGCCGACCCCGCCCACTGGCGGGAACTCACCTCCGGCGGACTGCCGGTGGTGCGCGACGCCGGCTTCACGGAGATCGCCCCCGGCTCCTGCACGGTCGTCGCCGACCACCCCGCGCTGCGCCGGGGCCGGCTCTAGGGCGCGTTTCGAAAGTCCCGCCTGCCCCGCGACGCCTGGCACGGCGCCTCGCCGCGTTGTCGGGATCGCCCGCGTACGCCCAGTACGCGGA
>NZ_JBIAXG010000012.1:134047-180524 GCF_042896465.1 Streptomyces sp. NPDC001292 | reverse complement strand
AGCGGCCTGGATCAACAAGCCGGCACCAGACGGCCCACTGATCCCGGCACAGCGTTAGAACGATCTACCTGCCTTGATCGCTTTGACAGGTTCCGAATCGAACTCGCGCTCTCAGCTTGGGAAGCTGCGATCATTTGGGGCTGATACAGGCGCTGACCTCGGTGGATGGTCGACAGGGAGCCTTGGCAGGCGGTGACCCATTCCCCGTGATTCCCCGCTGTTCCCCGCCTGATCTGGTGCGGCTGTAGTGCGTGCATTCGTCATCCACGCTCCGGGCCACCTACCGCTTCTGTGCCCTGTAGCGCTTCATCAGCGCAGTGATCCGCGTGTGGTCCGCTTGACCGTTGAGCTCGGCCACGAGATCGTCAGGACACAACTCGTAGAGATCGCCCCACCATCGACGTCCTCGGTTGTCCCAGATCCGGTATCCACCGGGCACGCCTCGGGCGACGTAGCGTCTCCTGCTCACGGTCCCCCTGTTCCGGGCACGGTTCGCGCTGTCTCCGCCAGCGAGTCGCCCCCTGCACGACCTAGCGGCCGTCTGGTACGGCCTCTTCGTCCCGGACTCCGGTGCGCATCCTCACCGTGCTGGGTTCTCCCAGGGGTCGGAGCGCTTCAGGGCCGTCTGTTCCGGTAGCCCGAGCCGCTTGGCCGCCCGGCGTCGCTCCCGGACTTCTGCAGTCGACCGCGGCCGGTAGCCGGGACCGCCGCAACCGCATGAGTGGAAGGTGAGGCCAGCACGCAGTGTGGCCCCGAGTGCTTCCCAAGCGTTCTTGTCTCTACGGCGGGGGATGGCAAGGTCGAACCAGCGTTGATCATCGGGGTGCGGCAGCGCGGGCACGGATGCGCTCGCGGCGGTAGCGGGTTCTGCTTGAACGACGACCGGCAGACCAGACACACGAAGTGCGGCTTGTAAGGGGTCGCGTATCGGCACATGTCGACAGAGTAGAGAGGGTGCCCCGACACGACCACCGCTTTAGGAGTTCGGTCAGAAGATTGCCGCGCTCTTGAAGGGCTATGTCTGCGAGGCCGGGTTGCGTCCAGCGAAGTGGTGTACGGGTTCGACCTGATCCGGGGGTTTGCTCCGGCATCGGGATGGTGCCCGCATAGACGAACGGCCACCGGCTGATCTTCGAAGTGTCGAAGCCTCGAAGGAGATCAGCACGATGACCGCACCGGACAGTCTGCCCCTGCACGCCCTCGCGGAGGAGAACCTCGCCTCGGCGAGTCCCGATCTGCTGCGCACGATGATCAAGACCTTCGCCGACGCCCTCATGTCCGCCGAGGCCGAGGCCCTCTGCAACGCCGAATACGGCCAGGTCAGCGACGAGAGAGTCAACCACCGCAACGGCTACCGCCCGCGCGAGTGGGACACCCGGGCGGGCACCGTCGAACTCGCCATCCCCAAGCTCAGGTCCGGGAGTTACTTCCCGGCCCGTATGCGTTCGTCTGGGTCGACGCACTGACCCAGAAGGTCCGTGAGGGCGGCCGCATCATCAACGTCCACGCGCTCAGCGCGGTCGGCGTCAACGCCGACGGCCACCGTGAGATCCTCGGTCTGGACGTTGCCGGGTCGGATCGAGCTGGGCCGCGAAAAAAGCCGAGGCCGTCCGCAGGACCTCGTTCGCCCGGTGCAGTTCCCTCACCTCGCGCCGCAGCTGAGCCGGCTCTTCCTTCTCCTCGGTAGTGAGCATGTCGTTCCGTTCGCCGACGTCGGCCTCGGCCTGGCGGATCCAGTTACGCAGGGCCTCGTGGTGCACGCCGAGTTCCTCGGCCGTGCGGCGGATCACGGGCTTCGGCTCAGCGGTCCGATACATCCGGACCGCACGCTCACGCAACTCCAGCGGGTACTTCTGGGTACATCCTCGGTGCAGGCATCGTCAGGGCTGCTCTCGCGAGACCCATCTGACCCCCTGTCACTTCTCCCCGCATCTCGGGGGAACCTCAATCCGCACCTGCGGTACAAACCTGGCCGCCCCTGGTGAACGGGGTCTGGTGGCGAAGCCCCCAGGAACTTTTTGTTCCCACACCTCAGCGGAGCTGCTTAGGGACTGTCTCGAAGTCGGGTGTGAGCTTGTGACAAGATCGCGGGATGCTGCGACTCACCGATTTCATTATCGACTGCCCGGACACGATGAAGCTGGCGGCTTTCTACTCCGAGGTGACGGGCCGTCCGATCAAGGAAGGCAGCTCCGAGGACTGGGCTGGCATCCAGTTCGGCGAGATCGAGCTGGCATTCATCCGGGTGGACGACTACCGCGCTCCGCAGTGGCCCGACAGCGAGCACCCCAAGCAGTTCCATCTCGACTTCGAAGTGGACGAGATCGAGTCCGAGCAGCGCCGCGTCCTCGACCTCGGCGCGACGCTAAGGCAGGACTTCATCGGCCCCAACGGCTACGGCTGGCAGGTCTACACCGACCCGATCGGCCACCCCTTCTGCCTGTGCCGCAACAAGGGCGTCATCTGGACCGATCAGGGCCCGATCTGGCCTGAGCGCGACTAATTAGCCGCCCACTTCCTCACCCACCACTCTCCCCAGCTCCCATCCCGTCCGCCGTCGACCCACGGGGCGCCGTCCATTTCCATGCCGTGATCCGCCTCGACGGCCCGGAGGGCGGCGACTGTCCGCCTCCCACCTGGGCCACGGCCGAGCTCCTGACCGATGCCATCCGGGCCGCTGCCGCCACCGCGCGAGTCGACGGGCCGGTGATCGACGGCCGGTCGCACGCCTTCGTCTTCGGCCGACAGCTCGACGTCCGCACGATCCGCTCCGCCGACTTCACGGGCGGCCAGGAGCTGACCGAGCGGGCCGTAGCGGCGTACATCGCCAAATACGCCACCAAGGGAGCCGAGACAGCGACCGGCACCCTGGACCGGCCGATCAAGTTCCTCGCCGAGCTGGCCCACGCCCGGATCACCGAACACGCCCGGCGCATGATCCGCACCGCCTGGACCCTGGGCGCACGCCCCGCGCTGGCCGACCTCTGCCTGCGGGCCTGGGCGCACATGCTCGGCTTCCGCGGCCACTTCTCCACCAAGTCCCGCCGCTACTCCACCACCCTCGGCGCCCTCCGCGACGCCCGCGCCGACTGGCGCCGGGCCCAAGCGGCTCCGCCCGCCCCGCAGGACGGCGAAACCACGCTCGTCCTCGCGCACTGGGTCTTCGCCGGTACCGGCAAGTCCGATGCGGGCGCCCGTGTCGTCGTGCTCCCGGCCTTCCTGCGGAAGGAGGTGAAGAGGCACCTGGGCTGGTTCGCAGAGAAGGGGCCCGACGGGTTGATCTTCGTGAGGGAGAAGGGCGCGGCATTCCGGCGCACCTCGTTCGGGCGGAAGTGGCGTCGGGCTCGCGTGGTCGCCGGTCTCCCGGACGGCTTCCGCTTCTACGACCTTCGTCACACCGGGCACACCCTGTCGACCCGCTCGGGTGCCACCCTCCGGGACACGATGGTGCAGGCCGGCCAGTCCTCCGAGAAGGCGGCGCTGATCTATCAGCACTCCGACGAGGAGCGGCAACGGGAGGTCGCCGCCGGGCTCGACGATCTCGTACGCGCCGAACGTACGAAGCGCCACAATGGCGACCGCGCGCGCCACAAGGAGGAGCCACCGGAAGGCTAATGGTGCGTTTGTGGTGCGCGCACCACCTACCGGTCTAGACAACAAAGAACCCCCGGGCCTCTGGCCTGGGGGTTTCACTTGGAGCGGGTGACGAGAATCGAACTCGCGCTCTCAGCTTGGGAAGCTGATGTTCTACCATTAAACTACACCCGCGTAAGACGCCGATCGAAGTTCGGGTCCGGCGCTCACTGTACCCCATCCCCGCCCTCCGGTGCTCGAGCCGTGGGGCCTGCGTGCGTTCGAAGGGGGTAGCCGCCCTGCGGGGGAGCGGAGTTGGGGCGTACGGTGGCAGTGTGTGTGAGGGGTCCTGTGGGGCCGGAGTGCCGTCTGGTGACACGTCTCTTTAATCCCGTAGTGTGCCTTTTGTCGTCAGGCGGCGAGAGGCCAGACGCGGTTCTGGGGAAGGGACTTAAGGGACTTGATGGAGCGCACCGTCGTCCGTTGTGCCGAGGGGCACGTGTTCAGCACCGCTTCGTTCCCGATGCAGCAGGCCGAGCGGCTCGGCCCCGGCCGGCTCATGAGGTGTCCACGGTGTGCCAGGCTCCGCAGCGTGGTGCCGGTGGCACTTCAGAAGCGGTAGCGGCAGTATCGCGGCACCGGCGCGTGGAGTCGTCCTGATTGTGGGGGCTCCGCGCGCCTTGCGTATCCTCGCTACGTGCTTCTCTCAGACAAGGACATCCGGGCCGAGATCGACGCCGGGCGGGTGCGGATCGATCCCTTCGACGAATCCATGGTGCAACCGTCGAGCATCGATGTGCGGCTGGACCGCTACTTCCGGGTGTTCGAGAATCACCGCTACCCCCACATCGACCCCTCCGTCGAGCAGCCCGACCTCACCCGGCTCGTCGAGCCGGAGGGCGACGAACCGTTCATCCTGCACCCGGGGGAGTTCGTCCTCGCGTCGACGTACGAGGTCATCACACTTCCCGACGACCTCGCCTCCCGGCTGGAGGGCAAGAGCTCGCTCGGGCGGCTCGGACTGGTCACCCACTCCACCGCCGGGTTCATCGACCCCGGGTTCTCCGGGCACGTGACCCTGGAGCTGTCGAACCTCGCGACCCTGCCGATCAAGCTGTGGCCCGGGATGAAGATCGGGCAGCTGTGCATGTTCCGTCTCAGCTCGCCCGCCGAGGCCCCGTACGGCAGCGAGCGCTACGGCTCCCGGTACCAGGGGCAGCGCGGTCCCACCGCCTCCCGCTCCTACGTCAACTTCCACCGCACGCAGGTGTGAGGGGCACCCACGACATGACCGAGATACGAGAGAACCTCACCTACGAGGACTTCGGCGTCGCCGTGCGCGAGCTCGCGCAGACCATCGCCGACGACGGGTACGAGCCGGACATCGTGCTCAGCATCGCGCGGGGCGGTGTCTTCGTCGCCGGCGGGCTCGCCTACGCCCTCGACTGCAAGAACATCCACCTGGTCAACGTCGAGTTCTACACCGGCGTCGGCACCACGCTCGAGATGCCCGTCATGCTCGCGCCCGTGCCCAACGTCATCGACTTCTCCGACAAGAAGGTCCTGATCACCGACGACGTCGCCGACACCGGCAAGACGCTCAAGCTGGTCCGCGACTTCTGCCTGGACACCGTCGCCGAGGTGCGCAGCGCCGTCATCTACGAGAAGTCCCAGTCGCTCGTGAAGTGCGAGTACGTCTGGAAGCGCACCGACGACTGGATCAACTTCCCGTGGAGTGTTTTGCCTCCGGTACATAGGTCGGGGGAAGCGGTCAAGCAGAACAAGGAAGCGCTCTGACCTGCTCTTTATTGCCCTAGTGCCCCAACAGGCAACGTTCGCCCCGTCGCGACGCCCGGCACGCACTCTCGCCGCACCGCCCGAAAGCCCAAGTACGCCCAGTACGAGGACTTCCGGTCGGCACACCGAGAGCACGCACCGGACGCCGCTCCTCAACGGGCAAACGTTGCCTGCCGGGGCACTAGAGCGGGCCGCTGGGGCCACTGGAACACGTGGTGACCCTCCTGAACAATCCTGAAAACCGCCGTGGCGCGAGTCACCGTGGGTTCAAATCCCACACCCACCGCCACGAGTGGCCTCCGACCAGGCAGTTCGGTCGGGGGCCGCTCTGCTGTGCGGTCCCCCCTCGCGACCGTGGTCCCCCGCGGTTCCCCACACTGGCGGGCACGGATGGGGCACGGGCGCCTCGTCAGCGTCGGCGGTCCGAGAGCAGCGCACGCATCGTGGCTGGCCTGACCGGCGGCGTAGGCGCCCCTCGTGGACGTCAGGGGATGTGCGGGGAGCCTGTGAGCTGCTGGTAGAGCTGCTTCACGCCCTTCTCGTCCGCGGCAGGGCCACTGGCCGCGAGTTCGACGAGGTGTTCGGCGCCGGCGACGTATCGGACGAGGAGCACGTTCGGGACGCCTTTGTCGTCGAACGTGATCCGGGCCTCGCGGGCGGGGTGGCCGGCGACTTCAAGGGGCTGGTTGCTGCGGATGGTTCCACTGGTGGAGTCGGCAAGGCCTTGGATGGTCGGGTCCAGGGCGGCCTTGGTATCCGCTCCGTGCGTGTCCGTGACTTGGAAGACAAACCTGTTGTCCCCGGCCCTGACCCTGTACGTCCGTATCTGGAGGGTCCTACCGTTCGAGGTGATCGAGTCGTTCTTGACTTTGGCACTGCCGGGCAGCTTGACGGTGATGCCGCTCGGTGTGTCGGTGGTGTCGACCCACTGTGCGGCGACGCTGCGAGGCGGGCTGGTGACCGGGCCCCCGGCGGTGGCGGCGATGCGCGGACTGCCGGTGCGCGCGAAGTCATGGGGGGTGCTGACTGCGGTGGCCCCGCCTATCGCCGCGCCGGTCAGAACAGCGGTCAAGCCGGCGGCGGTGGCGGTGCGAACAAAGCGGCGTGTAGTTCTCATGGGCCCTCCCGGTGGCTTGAGCTCCCCGTTGATGAGGTGAGGTCCACTCTTCCAGTGGGCCGCGGCTCATCCCTTCTGTCACCTCCAGCATCAGCAGCATCACGGCCGGTGCGTCCCCAGCGGCATGGACGCCCCTTCTACCCGGCCGTTTCCGGCTCCGCATGCGTGTCCCCCGTTGTTCCCCGCTTGTCGCTGCTCCATCGGGCACATCGGGGGCACGGGCTCGTGAGCACCGGTCACTGCGCCGGGACCACGACGGTCTTGGCCACCTTGTCGTGCAGCGCCTGCGCATAGGGCTTGTCCCACAGCAACCACAGGACGTTGATGAGCCAGAGCACCCATACGGCGGACGGGAAGAGCGCGGGCAGGACGTTGATCGCCCAGAGTGCCCATCCGGCGTACGCGAGGAGCCCAGGTAGGCCGTAGGTCGCGGCGCGCAGCCAGCCGGGCCGGCCGGCCGGGAGAGATCCGTCATGGAGCATACCGACCCGGATCTTCATCCACTGCTTGCCGAAGGTTCGGCCGCGGGTGGTGAGCATGTAGCCGTCGTAGCCGATGTACACGAGCCAAAAGATCACGCCCAGTAGCGAGCTCCACACATAGCCGGGGGCGGGGTGAATGCGTTCGTAGATCCACAGGAGGACGTTGAGGGGGATTCCGATGATCAGGACGTAGTCGATGACCCGCGCCAGAAGCCGCCGCCACCGGGTCGCGAGCGGTGGCATACTGGCCGGCGGACCGGGTACGTCAGGCTTCCCCCACAACGGCCCCTCCGGTGGTTCCTCGGAGCCTGGCGTTGGCTGATCGGTACTCATACGCAGAGTCAAACCCGGCAGTCCTGACCGCGCATGCGCTCAGCTCCATGAGAGTGGTCATCACCGCACCCCGGACCCTAAGACCGGCACGCCGATCAGGCCTTCGAAGGACGCCCTGTAGCTCCGCGTCCGTCGCACCGCACGGCACCGTACGGCCCCGCACAGCGCGTGCTGCGGGGCCGTTCCTGTGCGTGGTCCTGTCAGGCGGTGGTCGGCGCGCACTGGCCGCGGTCGGCCTTCACCGGGCCGGCGGCGGACGGCCGGATGTCGAAGTCGAACATGGCGGTGGGCACGTACAGCGAGCAGCAGGCGTTGGGGATGTCGACGATGCCGCTGATGCGTCCCTCTATGGGCGCGGAGCCGAGCAGCAGGTAGGCCTGTTCCCCGCTGTAGCCGAACCTCTTGAAGTACTCGACCGCGTTGAGGCAGGCCCTGCGGTAGGCCAGTGTCGCGTCCAGATAGAAGTTCGTGTCCGTGTCGTGGTCGACGGAGACTCCGGTGAAGGTGAGGAACTCCGTGTACCTCGGCTCGACGTTCCCCGGAATGATCACCGGGTTGGTCGTGATGCCGTACTTCTCCATGCCGCCCTTGATCAGGTCGACGTGGAAGTCGATGAAGCCGCCCATCTCGATGGCACCGCAGAAGGTGATCTCTCCGTCACCCTGGCTGAAGTGCAGATCGCCCGCCGAGAGCTTGGCGTCCTTGACGTACACGGGCAGGAAGGCCCGTGAACCGCGAGTGAAGTTCTTGATGTCCTGGTTGCCGCCGTTCTCGCGGGCGGGCACCGTGCGCGCGCCCTCGGCGGCGATGCGCTCGGCGACGTTGCCGGTGGCCGTGCCGGTGAGCGCGTTGGTGCTGTCCGGCGGTATGGCGAGGGGCGGGACCCGGTTCGGGTCGGTGTCGATCAGTGCCTTCTCACGGGCGTTCCAGCGGGCGAGCATCTCGGCGGACGGGGCCGTTCCGAACAGCCCGGGGTGGGTGATCCCGGTGAAACGGATCCCGGGAAGGTGACGGGAGACCGCCTGCTGGCCGTGGAAGTCCCATATCGCCTTGTAGGCGTCCGGGAAGTAGTCGGTCAGGAAGCCGCCGCCGTTGGCCTTGGCGAAGATGCCGGTGTAGCCCCAGCTCTGGCCCGCCGCGTCCCCGGTCTGCTGCGGTACGGGGCCGAGGTCGAGCAGGTCGACGACGAGCAGGTCGCCGGGTTCGGCGCCCTCCACGCCGATGGGGCCGCTGAGCATGTGGGGAATGGTCAGGTCGATGTCGCGCACGTCGTTGGCGGAGTCGTTGTTGCCGATCTGGCAGTCGGTCCAGTCACGGCACTCCAGCCGGAACTCCGCTCCCGGCTTCACCATGGTGACGTTGGGGACGTCCGGGTGCCACCTGTTGTGTCCGGGAACATCCTGCTCACGCATCGACTTGCTCTGGTCCACGCTGAAGAGAATTTCGGGCATGACAGCTCCTCATTTCTGATCCGGTGACATTGGAGCCGCCGGAAACAGGCGTACGGATATCCCAGGGCGGAAATTTCCGCAGACACCAGCCAACCGCGTGGAGCGGAAACCCTCGGACAACACTCAGGGACGCGGCAACCGCGGCAGCGCGGGGTGAGGTTGCCGTTCCGGCCTTGTACGCGGCGGCACTTCGGAGACCACTGGCGGGGCCTCACGGGCCTGTTCCTCCCGTTCGCGGAGGGCGGCGGACGGGGTCGAGGTCAACGACAGGCCGGGCGCGGAGTACAAACGCCTCGCAGCCCTTGCGCAGGCAGGGCAGTCATACGCCGTGGGTGCTTTTCCGATCGCCGACTTCACATCGAAAGGGCCGCACTGGCCGCAGAGGTATTCGTAAGTGGCCATTATCGCTCCGGAAACGCTGGACGCTCGCGAAACCTCGCGAAACCGAGTGTGCGGCGCGCTCCGAAAAGCGCATGCCGCAGCCTGTTTCCTCTCTTCAAGGAGACGTCCCGGCAATGCGGGTGTCAAGTCAGGGAAGGCTTGCCCGCCCCCTCTCTGGCTCCGGCAGCCCGTGGTGTGGGCATCAGCGCGTGATCGGCGGTCGCATTGATCAACCAGATGCCGTGAAACCAGTGGAAGATCCACCGTGAGGGGGGAGGGTGAGGCGACTCACGCCGAATTCGATGGACGCTTGCGAGCGAGGCTTTTAGGTTCGGTAAATAGTTTGGTTTTTCTTATGCGGAGGCACCGGCGCCGCGCATACTGTCTCGCAAGAAATCAAGGCGAACGCCGGGAGGGCGGATCGGTGAGCAACATGGACGCCGTGTGGGTACGAGGCGTGAACGGCATTCAGTTGCATCACGTTACCGACCTTCAGGACGCCGGCAGGTTTCTGGGCAACGCGGTGATGGCCCTGCGGGCCGCACACGTGAGGACGGGCGCCGACCAGTACGCCGGCATCGCCGCCGAGCTGAAGAGCCTGGTGCAGCGAGTGCGGGAGCTGGAGGACGAGGCCCGGTCGCGCATGCGCGACCTGCACTCCACCGACCCCGAGCGGTTCGCCCGCTGCCGGGACGGCCACGAGCCGTGGCCCGGCGAGATCCCGGCCGGGTTCATCCCGCGTCACACCTGCAAGGACGAATGCCTCTACCACGATCGCGGTGTCATCGACGCCGTCGTGCAGTGCACCTGTGGGCAGCCGCCGTGCAGGGCGTGTGAGATCGGCGGCAAGCTCTGACGAGCCCGAGCTGACCGCGCTGGAGTCGGCCGGAGACGAGCAGGGGGCCCGGCGAACCGCCGGGCCCCCTGGGTGCCGGTGGGCTTCTGGCAGACCGGAACGCTAGAACGTGCCGAGCTTCATGATCGACAGCAGTGCGATCAGCTGGATCGCCGAGGCGCCCAGGGCCTTGGGCCAGGGCAGATCGTGGGAGCGGCTGACCATGAGGGTCAGCAGGGCGCCGCACGCGACCCAGGTGACCCAGCCGAGCAGCTGGACGAAGCCCGCGTCGCCGCCGAGGAACATGGCGACGAGCAGACGCGGCGCGTCCGTGATCGACATGATCAGCATCGACAGGCCGACCGTGGGCTGCCAGGCCCCGTCGCCGCCGAGCTGGCGGGCCACGGTGTGGGTGACCACACCGAGGACGAAGGAGCTGATCACCAGGGCCACGGCGGTGATCAGGACGATCGGGATCGCGTTGGAGAGGGTGGCGTTGATGGCGTCCTTGCGGGTGCCGTCGAAGCCGAAGACCGCGAGCAGCCCGTAGAGGAACGTCACGATGAGAGCGGGGCCCCACATCGTGTAGTCGCGCATCCGGAGGAAGGTCTGGTTGGGGGACAGGACTGTGCCGCGCAGCAGGTCCGTCCAGTGCAGACGGGGGCCGATCGGGCCGGCCGGTGCCGAGCCCGCGCGGTAGGTCCCGCTCTGGTTGTAGGGGTCCTCGCCGACCGCGAACGCCTGGGTGTGGCCGGGGTTGTTGGCGGCGTACGGGTCGGGGCCGCCCTGCGGGTAGCCGCCGAAGTACTCCGGCTCGCCCTGACCGCCGCCGTAGCCACCGCCGTCGGCCGCCTGGGGCCACTGCGCGCCCCCGCCTCCGTACGGCGGCCGCTGCTGCGGGTACGGCTGCTGCGCCGGGGGATGGCCGTACGAGGGGGCCTGGGGTGCCTGCTGCCCGTACGGAGGTCGTTGGGTCCGCGCTTGCGGGGCACGGTCGTTCCGGCCGCCGCGTCCGCTCCTGAATCCAGCCACGTCATCGAACGTACCCGAGCCCGTGAAGTCGCGTGCCGGGCCGGGTGTCCCGGCAGGGCTTTGGGTCCGAGCTGTGACATCCCTTAAGGGGCGTTCCGGGCGCTTCTCAGGGGCGTTCAGAGGGTGAGGCGCTGAGTGGCGGCCCGGGGGTCACCGGGCAGGATGGGACCATGAGCGTAGTCAAGATCAATGTACTGACCGTGCCCGCCGAGCAGCGCGAGACGCTGGAGAAGCGGTTCGCCTCCCGGGCGCACGCGGTGGAGAACTCCGACGGGTTCGAGTGGTTCGAGCTCCTGCGCCCCGTCGAGGGCACCGACACCTACCTCGTCTACACGCGCTGGCGTGACGAGGAGTCGTTCCAGGCCTGGCTGGAGGGGCCGATGAAGGCCGCGCACCAGGGCGCCGGCGCGGGTGAGGAAGGAGGGGAGCGGCCGAAGCCCGCGGCCACCGGCTCCACCCTGTGGTCCTTCGAGGTGGTGCAGCAGGCCGCGCCCAAGACCGTGTAACGCTCCCGGAAAACACGGCGGCGCCCCCGTGCCCTTACGGACACGGGGGCGCCGGACGTGGGACGACCGGGCCGCCTACTTCACCGGCTCGGGCTCCGGCTCGCTCTCGTCGGTCGCCTCGCCCGCCGGGTCGACCGGCGTCCTGACGGAGTCCAGCAGCAGCTGGGCGACGTCCACGACCTGGACGGACTCCTTCGCCTTGCCGTCGTTCTTCTTGCCGTTCACGGAGTCCGTGAGCATGACCAGGCAGAACGGGCAGGCCGTCGAGACGATGTCCGGGTTCAGCGAAAGAGCCTCGTCGACGCGCTCGTCGTTGATGCGCTTGCCGATCCGCTCCTCCATCCACATCCGGGCGCCGCCGGCGCCGCAGCAGAAGCCGCGCTCCTTGTGGCGGTGCATCTCCTCGTTCCTGAGGCCCGGGACCTTGCCGATGATCTCGCGCGGAGGCGTGTAGATCTTGTTGTGGCGGCCCAGGTAGCAGGGGTCGTGGTAGGTGATGATGCCCTCGACCGGGGTGACCGGGACCAGCTTGCCCTCGTCCACCAGGTGCTGGAGCAGCTGGGTGTGGTGGATGACCTCGTAGTCGCCGCCGAGCTGGGGGTACTCGTTGCCGAGCGTGTTGAGGCAGTGCGGGCAGGTGGCGACGATCTTCTTCGCCGACTTGGGCTTCCGGGACTCGGGGGTGACGTTGCCCTCCTCGTCCGTCTCCTCGCCGAAGGCCATGTTCAGCGTGGCGACGTTCTCCATGCCGAGTTCCTGGAACAGCGGCTCGTTGCCCAGGCGGCGGGCGGAGTCACCGGTGCACTTCTCGTCGCCACCCATGATCGCGAACTTCACGCCCGCGATGTGCAGCAGCTCCGCGAAGGCCTTGGTGGTCTTCTTGGCGCGGTCCTCCAGGGCGCCGGCGCAGCCGACCCAGTACAGGTAGTCGACCTCGGAGAGGTCCTCGATGTCCTTGCCGACGACCGGGACGTCGAAGTCGACCTCCTTGGTCCACTCCAGGCGCTGTTTCTTGGCCAGGCCCCAGGGGTTGCCCTTCTTCTCCAGGTTCTTGAGCATCGTGCCCGCTTCGGACGGGAAGGAGCTCTCGATCATGACCTGGTAGCGGCGCATGTCGACGATGTGGTCGACGTGCTCGATGTCGACCGGGCACTGCTCGACGCAGGCGCCGCAGGTGGTGCAGGACCACAGCACGTCCGGGTCGATGACGCCGCCTGCGGCGAAGCCGCTGTCGGACGCGGCCTCCAGCGTGCCGATCAGCGGGCGCTCGGCCTCCGCGAGCGCCGCCGCCGGGACGTCCTTCAGCTGCTCGGCGGAGGCCTTCTCCTCGCCCTCCGTCGTCTTGCCGCCGCCGGCCAGCAGGTAGGGGGCCTTGGCGTGCGCGTGGTCGCGCAGCGACATGATCAGCAGCTTGGGGGAGAGCGGCTTGCCGGTGTTCCAGGCCGGGCACTGCGACTGGCAGCGGCCGCACTCGGTGCAGGTGGAGAAGTCCAGCAGGCCCTTCCAGGAGAACTGCTCGACCTGGGAGACGCCGAAGACGTCGTCCTCGCCGGGGTCGGTGAAGTCGATCGGCTTGCCGCCGGAGGTCATCGGCTGGAGGGCGCCGAGGGCCGTACCGCCGTCGGCCTCGCGCTTGAACCAGATGTTCGGGAAGGCCAGGAAGCGGTGCCAGGCCACACCCATGTTGGTGTTCAGGGAGACCACGATCATCCACACGAAGGACGTGCCGATCTTGATCATCGCGGTCAGGTAGACCAGGTTCTGCAGGGTGCCGACCGACAGGCCCTTGAAGGCGAGCACCAGCGGGTACGAGGCGAAGTACCCGGCCTCGTAGTGCTCCACGTGGTGCAGCGCGCCCTCAAGTCCGCGCAGGACGTAGATCGCGAGGCCGATGGTGAGGATGACGTACTCGACGAAGTACGCCTGGCCGGCCTTGGAGCCGGCGAAGCGGGACTTGCGGCCGGGCCGGGACGGCAGGCTCAGCAGCCGGATCGCGATGAGCACGGCGATGCCGAGGACGGTCATCACGCCGATGAACTCGATGTACATCTCGAACGGCAGGAAGTCACCGATGACCGGCAGCGTCCAGTCGGCTCGGAACAACTGGCCGAACGCCTGCGCGAGGGTGGGCGGCAGCGTCAGGAAGCCGATGGCCACGAACCAGTGGGCGATGCCCACGATGCCCCACCGGTTCATCCGGGTGTGGCCGAGGAACTCCCGGACCAGGGTCACGCTGCGCTGGTAGGGGTTGTCGGTACGGGAACCGGCGGGTACGGGCTGGCCCAGCTTGAAGTACCGGACGAACTGGCCGATGGCACGGGCGAGCAGCGCGACGCCGACCACGGTCAGGACCAGCGACACGATGATCGCGGCGAGTTGCATGGGGGCTCCTGAGGCGGCCTCGAGATTACTGAGCGGTAACTTATGTAGTCCGTCTGAGACTACCCCCATCCTCTGCCGCAATGCAGCCGGGTGCGGGGTGATCTGGGTCGCTGAGGGCCCCCTCGGGGGGCCGTCCGGGGGGTGCCTGGGGGCCGCTCGGGGATCCAGTCGCGTTCCGATCGTGTTATTCGCACCCGATCGCCCCATATACCCCTAATTTAAGAACCGTGCTCTACGGGATCGCCACCGCCATCACCGCTCTCCTCCTCGCCGCCCTGCTCTCGGCGCTGCTCCGAGTGCTCGCGCTTCGGCTGGGTCTCGTCGACCGCAGGAGGCGGGCACGCCCCTTGCCGCTGCTCGGCGGCCTGGCCGTGGTGCTCAGCACCTGCCTGGTCGCCGCAGCCGGCGGCTGGACGGGTACCGCCCCGCTCGGCGACGGGGTCGGCAGACTGCTCGCCGCGTCCGCGGCGGTCGCCGTGCTCGGGACCGCCGCGGACGTATGGCGGCTGAAGACGCCGTTCCTGCTCGTCGGTACGGCCCTCGCGGCGGCCTGCGTGGTGCCGTACGACGAGACCGGACCGGTGGCCGGGGTCGCCGCCGTGGCCTGGATCGCCTGTATGGCCGCCGCCTTCCGGGGGCTCGATCACGCGGACGGCCTCGCGGGCACGGTGGGGGTGCTCACCGCGTTCGGGGTGGGCGCGTGCGCGGCGGCCGAGGTGATGGACGACCTGGCGGTGCTGCTGAGCGTGCTGGCCGCCGCCCTCACCGGCTTCCTGATGCACAACTGGCATCCGGCGCGGGTCGCGTTCGGGTCCGGCGGCTCGCTGTTCACCGGCTTCGTGCTCGCCTCCGCGGCCCTCCTCACCCGTCCCGGGTACGACACGGTCTCCACCGTGGCGGTGCTTTTCGCGCTCACCGCCACGGCGAGCGCCGACGCCGTGCTGGTCCTCGTGTCGCGAAAGCTGTCCGGGCGTCCCGTGCTGCGCCGCGGCCCCGACCACCTCGCGCACCGGCTGCGCCGGCTCGGGCCGACTCCGCCGGGCGTGACCGTCCTGCTCGGGGTCGGCACCTTCGCCGCGGTCCTGGTCGGGGTACTGGTGCACACGGGATGGGCCGGGCCGACGGCCGTGGCGTGGGTGGCCGGGGCGGCCCTGGTGGCCGTCATCGGGCTGCTGCGGGTGCCGGCGCACGCGCCGCGGCGCCAGACCGAACTCCACGGTGCCCGCGCGCAGGCCCCGGCTCCCGGCACCCGCACGCAGTCCCGGCTTCCCGGCACCCGGGGGCAGACCCGGGTTCCCGGCACCCGCGGGCGGCCCGAGGAGCGCACTGGTGCACGCGCGCGTGCCGACGCGTCCGGTACCGGGGCACCGCCACGCGCGCGCGGCGAGGCGTCCGACGCCCGACCCCGCACCGAGCCCTTCTGGGCCCTCCGCGCCCAGAGGCAGTCCGGCGCGGGGGTCCCGCGAGCCCCGCGCGGCAGGATCCCGTACGACGCGGAGGCCGGCGGGCCCGGCGTATCCGGGGTACAGGCCCTTCGTCGTCAACTTGAATATCCGCCTCCCCCGCCCCGGCAATCCACATCACCGCAGGTCAGAGCGCCCTTGCGTATAAGGGATGGATAAGACTTGAGTCGGAGTGGCTCAGGTCTGTTGACCCGGCGGTGAGCCTCGGGCACACTTGAGTCCGTTCCACTCAAGTCAGCTGGAGGAATTCACCATGGCACGTGCGGTCGGCATCGACCTGGGCACGACTAACTCCGTCGTCAGCGTTCTGGAAGGCGGCGAGCCCACCGTCATCACCAACGCCGAGGGCGCCAGGACCACGCCGTCCGTCGTCGCCTTCGCCAAGAACGGCGAGGTGCTGGTCGGTGAGGTGGCCAAGCGCCAGGCCGTGACCAACGTCGACAGGACCATCCGGTCGGTCAAGCGCCACATGGGCACCGACTGGAAGATCAACCTCGACGGCAAGGACTTCAACCCGCAGCAGATCAGCGCCTTCGTGCTGCAGAAGCTGAAGCGGGACGCCGAGGCGTACCTGGGCGAGAAGGTCACGGACGCGGTCATCACCGTCCCGGCGTACTTCAACGACGCCGAGCGCCAGGCCACCAAGGAGGCCGGTGAGATCGCCGGCCTGAACGTGCTGCGCATCGTCAACGAGCCGACGGCCGCCGCCCTGGCGTACGGCCTCGACAAGGACGAGCAGATCATCCTCGTCTTCGACCTCGGTGGCGGTACGTTCGACGTCTCGCTGCTGGAGATCGGCGACGGCGTGGTCGAGGTGAAGGCCACCAACGGCGACAACCATCTCGGTGGTGACGACTGGGACCAGCGTGTCGTCGACTACCTGGTCAAGCAGTTCCAGTCCGGTCACGGCGTGGACCTGTCCAAGGACAAGATGGCCCTCCAGCGTCTGCGTGAGGCGGCGGAGAAGGCCAAGATCGAGCTGTCCTCGTCCACCGAGACCTCGATCAACCTGCCCTACATCACCGCGTCCGCCGAGGGCCCGCTGCACCTGGACGAGAGGCTCACCCGTGCCCAGTTCCAGCAGTTGACGGCCGACCTGCTGGAGCGCTGCAAGACGCCGTTCCACAACGTCATCAAGGACGCCGGCGTCTCCGTCAGCGACATCGACCACATCGTGCTCGTCGGTGGTTCCACCCGTATGCCCGCGGTCGCCGAGCTCGTCAAGGAGCTGACCGGCGGCAAGGAGGCCAACAAGGGCGTGAACCCGGACGAGGTCGTCGCCATCGGCGCCTCGCTCCAGGCCGGTGTCCTCAAGGGCGAGGTCAAGGACGTCCTGCTGCTCGACGTCACCCCGCTGTCCCTCGGCATCGAGACCAAGGGCGGCATCATGACCAAGCTGATCGAGCGCAACACCACGATCCCGACCAAGCGCTCGGAGATCTTCACGACGGCCGAGGACAACCAGCCGTCGGTGCAGATCCAGGTCTACCAGGGCGAGCGCGAGATCGCCGCGTACAACAAGAAGCTCGGCATGTTCGAGCTGACCGGTCTGCCGCCGGCGCCGCGCGGCGTCCCGCAGATCGAGGTGTCCTTCGACATCGACGCCAACGGCATCATGCACGTCACGGCGAAGGACCTCGGCACCGGCAAGGAGCAGAAGATGACCGTCACCGGCGGCTCCTCGCTCCCGAAGGAAGAGGTCGACCGCATGCGCGAGGAGGCCGAGCGCTACGCGGAGGAGGACCACAAGCGCCGCGAGGCCGCCGAGGTCCGCAACCAGGGCGAGCAGCTGGTCTACCAGACCGAGAAGTTCCTCAAGGACAACGAGGACAAGGTCCCCGGTGAGATCAAGACCGAGGTGGAGTCCGCCGTCGCCGAGCTGAAGGAGAAGCTCAAGGGCGAGGACAGCGCCGAGATCCGCACCGCCACGGAGAAGGTCGCCGCCGTCTCCCAGAAGCTCGGCCAGGCCATGTACGCCGACGCCCAGGCCGCGCAGGCAGCGGGCGGTGCCGGTGACGCCGGTGCGGGCCGGGCCAAGGCGGACGACGACGTCGTGGACGCCGAGATCGTCGACGACGAGCGCAAGGACGGTGCGGCGTGACGGAGGAGACCCCCGGCTTCGAGGAGCACCAGCCGCAGCCTCCGCCCCAGTCCGACGCCGCCTCCGGCACCACTTCCGAGGACGCCGAGCAGGCCGCCGCCCAGGAAAAGGGCGCGGCCCCGGCCGGTGAAGCGGACCAGCCGGCCGCGCTGACGGCCGAGCTGGACCAGGCGCGCACGGCGCTCGGCGAGCGCACGGCGGACCTGCAACGGCTCCAGGCCGAGTACCAGAACTACCGGCGCCGGGTCGAGCGGGACCGGATCGCGGTACGGGAGGTCGCCGTCGCGAACATCGTGTCCGAGCTGCTGCCCGTGCTCGACGACATCGGCCGCGCGCGGGACCACGGCGAACTGGTGGGCGGTTTCAAGTCCGTCGCCGAGTCGCTGGAGACCGTGGTGGCGAAGCTCGGACTGCAGCAGTTCGGGAAGGAGGGCGAGTCCTTCGACCCGACGATCCACGAGGCCCTGATGCACTCCTACGCACCGGACGTCACCGAGACGACGTGCGTGGCGATTCTGCAGCCCGGGTATCGGATCGGCGAGCGCACCATCCGCCCCGCGCGGGTGGCGGTGGCCGAGCCCCAGCCCGGAGCGCAGACGGTCAAGCCGGCCGAGGAGTCCGGCACGGCCCAGGCAGCCGAGCAGGGCGAGGACGAGGAGAACGGTGGCCCGGAGGAGGGCTGACGTAATAACGGACGACGCACGAGAGGAGGGACGTCGGGGATGAGCACCAAGGACTTCATCGAGAAGGACTACTACAAGGTCCTCGGCGTCCCCAAGGACGCCACCGAGGCCGAGATCAAGAAGGCGTACCGGAAGCTCGCCCGCGAGTTCCACCCGGACGCCAACAAGGGCAACGCCAAGGCCGAGGAGCGCTTCAAGGAGATCTCCGAGGCGAACGACGTGCTCGGCGACGCCAAGAAGCGCAAGGAGTACGACGAGGCCCGCACCCTGTTCGGCAACGGCGGCTTCCGCCCCGGACCGGGCGCCGGTGGCGGCTCCTTCAACTTCGACCTGGGCGACCTCTTCGGAGGCGCCCAGGGCGGGAGCGGCGGCTTCGGCGGCGGAATCGGTGACGTCTTCGGGGGCCTGTTCAACCGGGGCGGCGCGGGGACCACGCGCGCCCAGCCCAGGCGCGGCCAGGACATCGAGTCCGAGGTCACGCTGAGCTTCACGGAGGCCATCGAGGGCGCGACGGTGCCGCTGCGCATGTCCAGCCAGCAGCCGTGCAAGGCCTGCTCGGGCACCGGCGACAAGAACGGCACACCGCGGGTGTGCCCGACCTGCGTCGGCACCGGGCAGGTGGCGCGCGGCTCGGGCGGCGGGTTCTCGCTGACGGACCCGTGCCCGGACTGCAAGGGCCGCGGGCTCATCGCGGAGAACCCCTGCGAGGTCTGCATGGGCTCCGGGCGGGCCAAGTCGTCCCGGACGATGCAGGTCCGCATCCCGGCCGGGGTCAGCGACAGCCAGCGTATCCGGCTGCGCGGCAAGGGCGCCCCGGGCGAGCGCGGCGGACCCGCGGGCGACCTGTACGTGGTGGTGCACGTCGGGGAGCACCCGGTCTTCGGCCGCCGGGGCGACAACCTCACCGTCACCGTACCGATCACGTTCGCCGAGGCGGCCCTCGGCGGCGAGGTCCGCGTGCCCACCCTGGGCGGTCCGTCGGTGACGCTGAAGCTGCCCCCGGGCACGCCGAACGGCCGTACGATGCGGGCCCGTGGCAAGGGCGCGGTCCGCAAGGACGGAAGCCGCGGCGACCTGCTGGTCACCGTGGAGGTGAGTGTCCCCAAGGACCTGTCGGGGAAGGCTCGTGACGCGCTTCAGGCGTATCGCGAGGCCACCGCGGGCGAGGACCCGCGGGCCGAGCTGTTCGAGGCCGCGAAGGGAGCATGAGTGAGATGGACGGCCGCCGTCGCAACCCGTACGAACTGACGGAAGACACACCGGTGTACGTCATCTCGGTGGCCGCCCAGCTGTCCGGACTGCACCCGCAGACGCTCCGCCAGTACGACCGGCTGGGCCTGGTGTCCCCCGACCGCACCGCCGGTCGCGGGCGCCGCTACTCGGCCCGCGACATCGAACTGCTCCGCCAGGTTCAGCAGTTGTCGCAGGACGAGGGCATCAACCTGGCCGGCATCAAGCGCATCATCGAACTGGAGAACCAAGTCACGGCGCTCCAGTCCCGGATCGCGGAACTCCAGGCGGCGCTGGACGGCGCCGCGGCGGCGATGCGGCAGCGCGAGGCCGCTGTCCACGCCTCCTACCGCCGCGACCTGGTCCCCTACCAGGAGGTCCAGCAGACCAGCGCGCTGGTGGTGTGGCGGCCGAAGAAGGCCAAGGACCAGTACTAGCGCCGGTCCGGCACGAACACGGCGGCGGCCCCGACCTCGAAGGCCGGGGCCGCCGCCGTCGTGTGCGCCGCGCGGGACGGACGGTCAGAGCCAGGAGGCCCAGATGCCGTACGCCTCTTGCTTCACGACCAGTTCATTGCCCTCGGGGTCGCTGTAGACCGCGCGGTAGTAGTACAGGCCGAACAGGTCCTCGTGCACCTCGGTGTCCGTGTGGGTACCGGAGCGGTTGACCTCGATCCTGCCGGTGGTGAGCGTGGTCCAGGAGGCGGACGCGGGGTCCCAGCGCTCCCAGCGGTAGTCGGTCCAGTCGCCGCACGGCATGTCGTTGAGGATGGTGCCGCAGCGGACGTACAGGCCCGGGTACTGGGCCACATCGACAGTGGTGCCCTTCCAGCCCGGAGGCCGGGTGTCGGGCAGGACGACCGTGAGGTCGGCCGGGTTCCAGAAGTCGGGGCCGCCGGCCCAGTCGATCATGTCGTACGCGGCCACCTTGTAGACGTGTTCGCGGCCGTCGTGGAGCGTGGGGCAGAGGACCTCGGTGGCGGCCATGGACGTGCCTTGCTGACAGTCGTCCCGCCAGACGGTCCTGCCGGTGTCCGGGTCTGTCGTGCCCTGCCACACCGAGTAGCCGAGGACGTCGTCGTCGGCCGGGGGCCTCCAGGTGAGGCGCACGCCCATCGGTACGACCTCGGCGCGCAGGTCGACGACCGGGGCGGGGCGAACCGTGTCCGGGGTGGTGGCGGTGACGGGCGCGCTGGGCGCGGAGGCGTGCCCGTACCGGTCGACGGCGACGACCTGGTACGCGTACGTGGTCTCGGAGGCGCCCGAGGTGTCCAGGCAGGTGGCGTGGACGATGTCGGTCCACGCCCCGTAGTCGGGGTCGAGGGAGTCGTGCATCGAGGACGCCCAGGTGGCCGGCGGCTGCAGGCGGCCGTCGGTGCCGTCGGCGGAGCACTGCTCGATGGTCGCGCTCTCGCCGGACGCGGGGTTCGCGCGGAGGATCCGGAAGGCCGGGTGGTGGTCGTCGCCGGCGGACCAGGGGTCGGAGCTGCGCCATGACAGCTCCATCCCGTTGTGGCCGCGCTGCGCCGTGAGCATGTACGGCACGGTCGGTTCGGGCCGGTCCGCCATCCGCAGGGTGATCTCCGCCGGGGCGGAGGCGTTGCCGACGGCGTCCAGCGCGCGCACCGCGTACCGGTACTCGTCGGCGAAGGGGACCTGCTGGCGCGGCACCACGTCGGTGCGGGTGGTGGCCGCGGTGCCGCCGAACGCCTTCAGCCAGGCGCCCGTGGCCGGGTCGAGCTGGAACACCTCGTACCGGGCGGCGTCGGCGTCGGCCGTCCACACCAGGTGCGGGACGCCGGAGCGGTACTCGACGCGCGCGCCGGCCGGGGCCGCCGGCGCAATGGTGTCGAAGAGCCGGAACGTCGTGGCGGTGGAGTACACCGACCAGTTGCCTGCCGCGTCGCGGGCCCGCCCCCGGTACGTGGCCGTCGAGCCGTCGGCCGGCTGTCCGTGGTCGCAGAAGGGGCCCCTGGCACCCGTGTAGACGGTCGTCCAGGCGCCGGTGGCCGGGTCGCGGCGCTGTGCCTCGTACTGCACGATGCCGGCCGCGTTGGCGGCGGTCGTGACGAGCTCGGGGCCGGCGACCTTGTCGTCCTCGGCGCAGATGTCCAGCTCCAGGAACGGGGCGGCGGGCGGTGTCCTGTCGACGGTGGTGACCGGGCGGTCGGAGTTGCCGGTGGACTCGTTGCCGGCCTTGTCGTGGGCGCGGACCTGGTAGGAGAAGACCTCGCCGGTGGGCGGCGGGGTGTCCGTGGCGGAGGTCGCCGTGGTCGTGGTCAGGCGCGTCCAGCTGCCGTTGCCCTTCGGGCGCCGGTAGAGGCGGTACCCGGCGAGGTCCATCTCCTTGTTCTTGGCCCATGTCACCTTGGCCTTGCCGGTGTTGTTGTCGTACGACACGGCGAGGCCGGTCGGAGCGAGCGGCCTGACCTTGTCGACACTCACCGAAGTCCGGGGTGTGTAGGCGAACTTGACGTTGGCCCGGCCCGTCCAGTTGACGTAGTCCACGCGCAGGGTGTGGGTGCCGGAGGGGATCGTGACGTTGACGGTCCTGCTGACCGTGGAGGACACGTTCTTCCACAGGTCGACCCTGCGCTTGCCGTCCAGGTACACCCGTATGCCGTCCTGCGCGGCGACACCGAACGCGAACGGCCCGCCGGAGCCGAAGTTCCGGGTCACCGTCCAGCGCACCCCGAACTTGTCCTTCGGCAGGCCCTTGGCGGGCGCGCCGGTGCCCCAGTTCTCGTTGACCGCGCTGTCGCAGTCCGTCTTCTTCGGCTTGCCGGAAAACGTGGTGTTCGCATAGAACTGCCGCTGGTAGACGGGCGAGTCGCAGTTCACGACCGCCGAGGCGGGAGCGGTGGCCGAGAGCAGCCCGCAGGCGGCGGTGAGCACAAGGGTCGTGGCCGTGGTGCGGCCGGCTGATTTCATTCGGTCCTCTGGTCGTGACGGGAAGTCGGAGCACGGCTCCCGTGAGCACGACTCGCGCGGAGGGGAGTTGGTTGTACGGATCTTGGCCCGGCGGTGGTCCGTCGTCGAGTGGGCGGCCCGTGAAGGGCGTTTGGAGGTGATTCCGCAAGACTCCGCAAGGTCTTCACGGTCGCAGCGGAGCGTTGTGTTGCCATCTCGTTAAGTGGTTCCGCTTGACGCCGGTGGCGGCCTCCGCGTTGGCTTTTCAGGTACCTGGGTCGCAATGCTGCGCCCTCGTCCGGAAGGCACCAGAAGTGAGCACCTCGATGCGTCGTATCGCCATAGCCGTGGCCGCGCCCACGCTGACCTTCGCGCTCGCCGCCTGCGGGGCGCTCGGCGGGTCGGGCAGCAGCACGGACGCGAGCCCGACCAAGGGCGACGACCTGACGGTGGGTCTGCTGCTGCCGGAGACGGCCAACACCCGGTACGAGAAGTTCGACCACCCCATCATCAAGGAGAAGGTCGCCGCCCTGACCAGGAACCAGGGCAAGGTCGAGTACGCCAACGCGGACGCGGACGCGGGCCGGCAGGCCGGCCAGATGCAGCGAATGATCGACAACAAGGTCGACGTCATCCTGCTCGACGCCGTCGACTCGCACGCCATCGCCGACATGGTGCGGAAGGCCAAGGAAGCGGGCATCCCGGTCATCGCCTACGACCGGCTCTCCGAGGGCCCGATCGACGCGTACATCTCCTTCGACAACGGGCTGGTGGGCGAGGTGCAGGGCCGCTCCCTGCTCGAGGCGCTGGGTTCCGACGTCGACACCTCCGACAAGATCGTCATGATCAACGGCTCGCCCACCGACCCGAACGCCAAGCAGTTCAAGGAGGGCGCGATCTCCCAGCTCAGCGGGAAGGTCACCATCGCCAAGTCCTACGACACCAAGGACTGGAAGCCCGAGAACGCCGAGGCGAACATGGCCCAGGCGCTCGCCTCGCTCGGCACGGACAACATCGCCGCCGTGTACTCCGCCAACGACGGCATGGCGAGCGGCGTGATCAAGGCCTTCAAGGCGGCGGGCATCACCGACCTGCCGGTCATCACCGGCCAGGACGCCGAACTCGACGCCGTGCAGCGGATCGTCACCGGCGAGCAGTACATGAGCGTGTACAAGTCCTACCCGACCGAGGCCGAGACCGCCGCCCAGATGGCGGTCGCCAAGGTCCAGGGCAAGGACATCCAGTTCGACTCCCTGACCCGGGACCGGGTCAGCAGCCCCACCCACAAGAACATTCCGGCCCAGTTGGTCTCCGTGGTCGCACTGACCCGGAACAACATCAAGGACACGGTCATCGCGGACGGCATCTACAAGAAGTCCGACATCTGCACCGCGAAGTACCGGGAGGCCTGCGAGGCGATCGGCCTGAAGTAACTGTCGTGCGCGCATGGGTCGTTCGGGTTGGACGGCCGATGCCGCCTCGCTGCGACCCGCCAGGTGGAGGCCGGTACACACCGGTCGAAACCGCTGGTTTCCGGGGGTCTCGCCGGTAGGAGCCGTGTTGCACAGCCGGTCCGCTCCGCGCATAGTTGCGCTGCGGAAGACGCGGAAGCCGGGGGTGTGATGGGGCATGACCGGGCACGGGACGGAGGAGCATCCACACGGTGCCGACCGACTGTGCGAGGCCGGGGAGCACGTGTATTCCCGGGCCGTACGACGGGGCCGGGTGCCGCGCCGGCTCGCCGAGCCGGTGCCCTGCCTGCTTGAACTCGCCCTGCTGCACCCGGACCCCGACGACATGGACTTCCTGGTGCCGACCGCGCCGCAGGAGGTCATGACCCGGCTGCTGCGCGGGATGTACGACGAGGTCAGTGAGAGCCACCGGCGGGTGGGCTCGGTGCTGGCCGCCGCCGAGCGGTACGCCGGGTTCGGCCGCCAGGTCCGGGTGGCCTCCGCGGCCGTGGAGGGCACGGCCATCCGGGTCCTGGACGGACTGTCCCGCATCCAGGCGGCCATGGACGAGGCGACCGAGGCGTGCACCACCGAGGTGCTGACCGTCCAGCCGGGCGGCATCCGCCGCGAGCACGAGCTGTCGGAGGGGCTGCACCGGGCGCTGGCGCTGCGCGGGCGCGGCGTGCGGATGCGCGACCTGTACACGCATGTGGCCCGGCACGGCCAGGGGCTGCTCAACTACCTGGACCTGATGGGCGACGCGGTCGAGGCGCGCACGCTGGACGAGGTGATCGACCGGCTGATCCTCTTCGACCGCACGGTCGCCTTCGTGCCCGCCAACGCCGACTGCACGATGGCGCTGGAGCTGCGCCATCCGGCGCTGGTGGAGTACCTGGGGACGGTCTTCGAACGGCTCTGGCGGCTGGCGATCCCGCTGACCGCGCCGCTGCCCGACACGGGCATCGAGGGCATCTCCCACCGCGAGCAGTCCATCGCGGCGCTGCTGGCGGAGGGCCACCAGGACGCGGTGATCGCCGAGCGGCTGGGCATCAGCGTCCGCACCTGCCGGGCCCACATCGCCCGGCTGTCGGAGACGCTGGGCGCGGCCAGCCGTACGCAGTTGGGCGTGCGGATCGCCCAGGCGGGGCTGGACGGGCCGCCGCGCCCCGCCCGCGTGGGGCCGTTCACGGTTCCGGGTCAAGAATTCCCGACTGTCCGATGAGGTAGCCCAACTGGGCCCGGCTGCCGCTGCCGAGGGTCGCGGCGAGCTTGGCGATGTGCTCGCGGGCGGTGCGTACGTTCATGCCGAGGCGGTCGGCGATGACGGTGTCGGTGTGGCCCTCGACGAGGAGGGCGGCTATGGCGCGCTGGCGGGGGGTGACGCCGTCGACGGAGGGCGGGTGGACGGCCAGGGGGTACATGGGGCTGGCCAGCCGCCAGAAGCGGTCGAAGACGGTCACGAAGTACGAGATCAGCGCCGGGTGGCGTACTTCCAGAGCAAGGCTGCCGTCACTGTTGGCGGGGATGAAGGCGGTCCTGCGGTCGACGAGGATGAGGCGGCTGGTGACCTCGTCGAGAGAGCGGGCCTCGGCATCGCCCCGGAGTTGCTCGTAGCGGGCGAGGACCAGGGGCGTGTGACGCTGCGTCTGTTGGTAGATGGTGCGGATACGGCCGCCGCGGTCGAGTAGTGCCTGGTCGCGGGCCATGGCCACGGCATACGCCGTCTGCTCGCGCTCATTGCCGTAGCGGCGGTTGGGCTGGATGCAGAGCAGTTCCCTGGAGGCGTCGGCCATGCTTTCGGTGATGGCCAGGTTGATCCGCCGGATACCGCTGAGAACTCGCAGCCCGGGGGTGTCCGCTGCCGGGTGGGGGCCGGTCGTGCGCAGCAGTGGTTCGAACGTCTCGGCCAGCCGCTCCGCTCGCCGTCGTTCCTCGGCGATGCGTTCCTCGGTGGCGCGCAGCAGTCGGCGCAGGGCCACGACCGGGGCGACCGGTTCCAGTCGGCCCAGGTCGTCGACGGCCGGGTGCAACAGGCCGAAGTCGACCAGGCAGGGGGCGTTTTGGACGTCCTGCGCCTGTATCCGGCCTTGGCGCAGAGCTTGTTCGTACAGCGATGTTCCCGTCGAGCAGAGGTCCTCCGGACCGTGTTCCGGATGCGGTGCCGGGCTCACCGGGTTCCTTCCATCGGTCTTCAGGGCTCCTGCTTCAGGATGCCGGACTGTGCGATGAGGTAGCCGAGTTGGGCCCGGCTCCCGCTGCCCAGGGCGGAGGCCAGTTTGGCTATGTGGGCCCGGCAGGTGCGGACGTTCATACCGAGCCGGCGCGCGATGGCTTCGTCGACGTGGCCCTCGACGAGGAGTTTGGCGATGGAGTGCTGGATCTCCGTAATGCCGTCGGGGGCGGTTTCGTAGGGTGCGCCGCCGCTCAGCGGGACCGCCCGGTCCCACATGAACTCGAAGACCCTGGCCAGATAGCGGACGAGCCCAGGGTGCCTGAGCTCCAGAGCGACCTGCCGGTCGTCGCGGACGGCGATGAAAGCCACGGTCTCGTCGCAGATGATGAGGCGTTCGACGAGTTCGTCGATGGTGCGGTACTCCGCCTTTCCGTCTGCGAGCTGGTTCACATAGGCGAGCCGCTCCGGGCTGTAACGGGCGGTGTGCTGATAGAGGGTCCGGATCCGGACCCCGCGTTCGATGAGCGGCCTGTCGCGTTCCAGTCCTTCGATGAGCCGGCTCTCCGCAGGGCGGGCGCTCGGCTGGACGGTGAGGACCTCCTTCTGGCACTGGGCGGTGGCCAGGTCGAGCGCGGCGTTGATGCGGTCGAACCCCTCCAGCACGGTGATGGAGTGTGCGGACGCCGTTACCTGAGCACTGAGAGCCATGAACGGCTCGAAGGCCTCGGTCAGTTCGATCGACTGCCTCCTGCGCTCGGAGATTTCCCGCTCAATGCGGTTGAGACGCTGAGCCAGAGCGACCGACGGAGGTACGGGCAGCAGCCAGTCGGCATCGTCAGGGTCGGGGTGGAGGAGTGCGAGCTCCATCAGGCAAGGAGCAACCTCGACATCCGTACGGGCGACGCGTCCTGTGCGCAGCGCGTTCTCGTAGAGACGGCTGCCCTCCCCGCACAGATGCGTCAGACCATGGGGATGTGTCTCTTTGGTCGGATTCTTCACTAAATCTCCACCCCCCAGGGTCCTGAACATGCAGGAACATGATGCACCGATCGGGTGGCCATGATGTGCCCGAATGAGCCATCGTCTTACTCGACGGGGGATAGGGGACTATCAAGTGAGGACGAAGCCAACCATGTCTAAGAGAATGCTTCGCTCGGTCCTTGTCGCCGCCTTCTCCTCCGTCGTCGCCTTCGGGGCGCTGAGTGGCCTCTCCGGCGCGAAGGGCGACGTTCGAGCGGAAGTTGCCCGGTCGAGCGCCCTTTCCACCACCACCTCGGCTGAGGGTGACGGCGCCGGCGAGGTCCTCGTTCCGAACGACACCTCATGGGGCTGACGTGACCACACCACCCGACGACCGTTCCTTCCGCCGCGAGATGGCCACCGCCTACCGCTCCGGTTGGCACTTCATCGACCTGGTCACCGCGATCCCGCACAGCGGCGACTCGCTGATGGTGGCCGTCTTCGGTGAGCCGGTCGTCGTCACGCGGGACGAGGACGGAGACGTGCGGGCGTACCGGTGTCTGCGGCGGCCTCGGGGGGCGCCGCAGCCCGTACGGTGTGCCGTCCGTTACGGAATGATCTTCGTGAACCTGGATCAGAGGGACCACCGTCGGGTGGCAGCGGAACCCTCGGTCCTCAGGACCATCACCGCCACCCCCCGCAGTGCCTGACGCGATTCCCCCGTCGTAACAGATCGCTCAGGTGCTTCCCCCCGCAGCGGCGTCACCGTGACCTGAACACGGTGACGCCGCTGTAGTTTTCCCCGAAATCTCCGGGTTTCCGCGGATTCGATCACTGGCCGAAAAAGGTCGCCGCCGCTCAGCCGCGCCCCAGCGCCCGGGTCAGCTCGATCTCGATCACCACGCGGGACGGGTTGGGTCCCGGGGCCCGCTCGTAGCGCTCGGCGTACCGTCGCTCCGCCTCCGCGATCCGCTCCGGCTCCGTGCGGACGAACGCGCGGCCCTCCAGCGTCGCCCACCGGCGCCCGTCCACCTGGCACACCGCGGCCGGCGCGCCCTGCGGGCCGGCCGCCATCACGTGCGCCACCTTCGCGCTGGACTTGTTGGTGATCACCCGGGCCAGCCGAGCCTCCGGGTCGTACGTCACCCCGACGGGAACGACGTGCGGGGTGCCGTTGGGGCGGAGGGTGGTCAGGGTGCACAGGTGGCGCTCCCGCCAGAAGCCGAGATACGGCGCGTCGGGGGCGCCCGGGTCGAGGGCATACGTGGTGGTGGCCATGCTCCGCAACCTAACCCGCCCGGCACCCCGGAGCCGCGCACCCCTTCCGCGTGAAGACTCCCCGGACAACCTTGAGTGGAATAGACTCAAGTTTGTGTACGCTGACTGAGTCAGTACTGGGAGATGTGGCAGAGAGCGCTCGTCAAGGAGGAGAGAAGCGACCGTGGACGCCGAGCTGACCAACAGGAGCCGTGACGCGATCAACGCGGCCGGCAACCGGGCCGTACGGGAGGGGCACCCCGACCTCACTCCCGCCCACCTGCTCCTCGCGCTGCTCGAGGGGCAGGACAACGAGAACATCATCGACCTGCTGTCGGCCGTCGACGCCGACCAGGCCTCCGTCCGCTCCGGCGCCGAGCGCGTGCTCGCCTCCCTGCCCAGCGTGACCGGGTCCACGGTCGCGCCGCCGCAGCCCAACCGTGAGCTGCTCGCCGTGATCGCGGACGCGCAGAACAGGGCGGGGGACCTCGGGGACGAGTACCTGTCCACCGAGCACCTGCTCATCGGCATCGCCGCGAAGGGCGGCGCGGCCGGTGAGGTGCTGTCCGGGCAGGGCGCGAGCGCCAGGAAGCTTCAGGACGCCTTCTCGAAGGCGAGGGGAGGACGCCGGGTGACCACACCCGACCCCGAGGGCCAGTACAAGGCCCTGGAGAAGTTCGGCACGGACTTCACCGCGGCGGCGCGCGAGGGCCGCCTGGACCCGGTGATCGGCCGGGACCAGGAGATCCGCCGCGTCGTGCAGGTGCTGTCGCGCCGCACCAAGAACAACCCGGTCCTCATCGGTGAGCCCGGCGTCGGCAAGACGGCCGTCGTCGAGGGGCTCGCCCAGCGGATCGTCAAGGGCGACGTGCCCGAGTCCCTGAAGGACAAGCGGCTGGTGGCGCTGGACCTCGGGGCGATGGTCGCGGGCGCGAAGTACCGCGGCGAGTTCGAGGAGCGGCTCAAGACCGTACTGGCGGAGATCAAGGACTCCGACGGCCGGATCATCACCTTCATCGACGAGCTGCACACCGTCGTCGGCACGGGCGCCGGCGGCGACTCCGCGATGGACGCCGGCAACATGCTCAAGCCGATGCTGGCCCGCGGCGAGCTGCGCATGGTCGGCGCCACGACGCTCGACGAGTACCGGGAGCGGATCGAGAAGGACCCGGCGCTGGAGCGGCGCTTCCAGCAGGTGCTGGTCGCCGAGCCCAGCGTGGAGGACTCCATCGCGATCCTGCGCGGGCTCAAGGGTCGCTACGAGGCCCACCACAAGGTGCAGATCAACGACTCCGCGCTGGTGGCCGCCGCGACCCTCTCCGACCGTTACATCACCTCCCGCTTCCTGCCGGACAAGGCGATCGACCTCGTCGACGAGGCCGCCTCCCGGCTGCGCATGGAGATCGACTCCTCCCCGGTGGAGATCGACGAACTCCAGCGCGGCGTCGACCGGTTGCGCATGGAGGAGCTGGCGCTCGACAAGGAGACCGACGCGGCCTCGCGCGAGCGGCTGGAGAAGCTGCGCCGTGACCTCGCCGACAAGGAGGAGGAGCTGCGCGGCCTGACCGCCCGCTGGGAGAAGGAGAAGCAGGCCCTCAACCGGGTCGGTGAGCTGAAGGAGCGGCTGGACGACCTGCGGGGCCAGGCCGAACGCGCCCAGCGCGACGGCGACTTCGACACCGCATCCAAGCTGCTGTACGGCGAGATCCCGGACCTGGAGAAGGAGTTGGAGGCCGCCTCGCAGGCCGAGGAGGAGGCCGCCAAGGACACCATGGTCAAGGAGGAGGTCGGCCCCGACGACATCGCCGACGTGGTGGCCTCCTGGACCGGGATCCCGGCCGGCCGCCTGCTGGAGGGCGAGACGCAGAAGCTGCTGCGCATGGAGGAGGAGATCGGCAGGCGGCTCATCGGCCAGGCCGAGGCGGTGCGGGCCGTCTCCGACGCCGTACGCCGCAGCCGGGCCGGCATCGCGGACCCGGACCGGCCGACGGGCTCGTTCCTCTTCCTCGGCCCGACCGGTGTGGGCAAGACCGAACTCGCCAAGGCGCTCGCCGACTTCCTCTTCGACGACGAGCGGGCCATGGTCCGCATCGACATGTCGGAGTACGGCGAGAAGCACAGCGTGGCCCGGCTGGTCGGCGCCCCGCCCGGTTACATCGGCTACGAGGAGGGCGGCCAGCTCACCGAGGCGGTCCGTCGCCGTCCGTACAGCGTGGTGCTGCTCGACGAGGTGGAGAAGGCCCACCCGGAGGTCTTCGACATCCTGTTGCAGGTGCTGGACGACGGCCGCCTCACGGACGGTCAGGGCCGCACGGTCGACTTCCGCAACACCATCCTGGTGCTGACCTCGAACCTGGGCAGCCAGTACCTGGTCGACCCGCTGATGAGCGAGGAGGAGAAGAAGGAGCAGGTCCTCGAGACGGTCCGTGTCTCCTTCAAGCCGGAGTTCCTCAACCGCCTGGACGACCTGGTGGTCTTCTCGGCTCTGTCGAAGGAGGAGCTGAGCCGGATCGCCGGGCTCCAGATCGGCCGGCTCGCCCGCCGCCTGTCGGAGCGCCGCCTGACCCTGGACGTCACCCCCGACGCCCTGGCCTGGCTCGCCGAGGAGGGCATGGATCCGGCCTACGGCGCCCGCCCGCTGCGCCGCCTGGTGCAGACCGCCATCGGCGACCGCCTCGCCAAGGAGATCCTGGCCGGCGAGATCAAGGACGGGGACACGGTCCGCGTCGACCGCTTCGGCGAGGGGCTGCTGGTGGGCCCGGCGACCGGCAAGACGCTGTAGCCCCGGCGCGGTCCGCCCCCACGGTGGGTGGCGGACCGCGTCACACCGTGAACACCGGGAACCACGTCGGGGCCGGCGTGGGGATCCCCGTGGGTCCGCCGCTCAGTGGGTACTCGGAGGCGGACAGCACGATGCCCGCGATGGCGGCGAGGAAGGGCAGTCCCTTCGTCCCGCCCCGTGTCCGCGTCATGACCTCCCACCTCCGTTTGCCGGACGTCCACCTGACGGCCGGAGCCTGTCAGCCCAGGGCTGACAGGCTCCCGGAGGGCTTGCCACCCCCCTCCCCGCATGAGGGAGGATGGCGAGATCCGTACGAAGGGAAAAACACGGTGAGCATCGACCCGTCCTCGATTCCGAACTTCGGGGGCCAGCCCGAGCCGCAGCCCCAGGGACCGGCGGGCCCCGTCGTCCCGGATCAGGACCTCGTGAAGCAGCTCCTGGACCAGATGGAGCTCAAGTACGTCGTCGACGACGAGGGCGACCTCGCGGCGCCGTGGGAGCAGTTCCGTACGTACTTCATGTTCCGCGGCGAGGCCGACCAGCAGGTCTTCTCGGTGCGGACGTTCTACGACCGGCCCCACAAGATCGACGAGAAGCCGCAGCTGCTGGAGTCCATCGACGACTGGAACCGGCGCACCCTGTGGCCCAAGGTGTACAGCCACACCCACGACGACGGCACCGTCCGCCTCATCGGCGAGGCGCAGATGCTGATCGGCATGGGCGTGAGCCTGGAGCACTTCGTCTCCTCGACGGTCAGCTGGGTGCGGGCCGCCATCGAGTTCGACCGGTGGCTCGTCGAGCAGCTCGGCCTCGAGCAGGAGATCAACGAGGCGGACAAGCCCGAGGACGACGAGGAGTAGTCCCGCGGCGGTCACGCCCAGCGGTGTCCGTGTGAGCGCACGCGGATACGTGCCGTAGCCGGACGAGAGCCCGGCCCGGGACGCAGGCCACGACTGGCCGCGTACCGGGCCGGGCTCTTCGCCGTGCGGACCAGGGCCCGCGCGCACCCCGGCTCACAGGCTCCGCAGGCGGGACACGGCCTCGCGCAGGACCTCCGTCCGCTTGCAGAAGGCGAAGCGGACCTGGGTGCGGCCGGCCTCCCGGTCGTCGTAGAAGACCGCGTTGGGGATGGCGACCACGCCGCAGCGTTCGGGCAGGGCGCGGCAGAAGGCGATGCCGTCCTTCTCGCCGAGCGGGGCGATGTCGGTGGTGATGAAGTACGTGCCCCGGGGGCGGAAGACCTCGAAACCCGCCTCGGCCAGGCCGGTGGCGAGCAGGTCGCGCTTGGCGCGCAGGTCCTCGCGGAAGCCGGTGAAGTGGCTGTCGGGGAGGGCGAGCGCCTCGGCGACCGCGTACTGGAACGGCCCGGCGCTCACATAGGTCAGGAACTGCTTGGCCGAGCGGACCGCCGTGACCAGGGGAGCGGCGGCGGTGACCCAGCCGACCTTCCACCCCGTGTACGAAAATGTCTTGCCCGCCGACGAGATGCTGACCGTGCGCTCGCGCATGCCGGGGAACGTGGCGAGCGGGATGTGCTCGGCGTCGTCGTACACCAGGTGCTCGTACACCTCGTCCGTCACCACGAGCAGGTCGTGTTCGACGGCGAGCTGTGCGATCTCGGCCAGTTCGGGGCGGGTGAGGACGGTGCCGGTCGGGTTGTGCGGGGTGTTCAGGAGCAGCAGCCGGGTGCGCGGGGTCACCGCGTCGCGCAGCTCGTCCAGGTCGAGCCGGAACCCGGCACCCTCCTCGTGGTCCGGCCGGAGCGTCACCGGCACCCGCTTCCCGCCCGCCATCGCGATGCAGGCGGCGTAGGAGTCGTAGTACGGCTCCAGGGCGATCACCTCGTCGCCGGGCTCCAGCAGCGCGAGCAGCGCGGCCGCGATCGCCTCGGTGGCGCCCGCGGTGACCAGCACCTCCGTGTCCGGGTCGTAGGAGAGCCCGTACCGCCGCAGCTGGTGCGCCGCGACCGCCGTGCGCAGTTCGGGGATGCCCGGGCCCGGCGGATACTGGTTGCCCCGCCCGTCGCGCAACGCGCGCACGGCCGCCTCCCGGATCTCCTCGGGGCCGTCGGTGTCGGGGAAGCCCTGCCCCAGGTTGATCGACCCGGTCCGTACGGCGAGCGCGGACATCTCGGCGAAGATCGTCGTCCCGAACTCGGCGAGCCGGCGGTTGAGGAGCGGGCGTGCGCTGGAGGTCATGCCGGCCATCCTCCGTCCAAGCTCTGGACTTCCTCAAGTGTGCTTTGGCCGGTCCGGCGGCCGGGCATCTCCCGGGCACGCTGCGAGGCGCCCACGGGGGGCCGCTTCGGCGGAACGCCCCGGGAACGCCGGCGGGCGTCCGGGGAACCGCCTCGGGCGCGGTCGGCGGGCCCCGGGGGCGGAGGGAGGGGGACGCCATGGTTCTGGGCATTGTCCTGGCGGTGATCGCGGTGCTGTGCGTGGCCGCCGTGGCGGCCGGGCGCCGTAAGGCCCGCCGCGACCGGTTCGCCAAGTCGTACCGCGGCCGGCGCGCGGGGTCGGTCGGCGGGGGGAGCACGAGCGGCGGCGCCGGCTGGTGGGCCTCTTCGGACGGCGGCGGTGGTTGCTCGTCCGGCGGCGGCCATCACTCGGGAGGGAGTCACTCGGGAGGGGGACATTCCGGTGGGCACCACTCGTGTGGGGGTCACTCCTGCGGGGGGCACTCCTCCTGCGGCGGAGGGTCGTCGTGCGGAGGTGGATGCGGGGGAGGCAGCTGACACGGGGCAGCCGAGCTCCGCAGGGGGAACCGCATCCGGGCCGGCGCCCGTCGGGAGCCAGTCTCCGGCGGGTGCGCCGGCCCCGACGAGCACGCCCTGGCACATGCCATGGTTGAACAGTTGAGCTGTGGGGCCCTCCGAGGGATGGAAACCGCACGAAGTTGGGTAAAAACCCTGTGGTGGAACCGCTGTTCATGATTGCCTCTACCGACGCAGCCCCTCGGACGTCCCGCACACCCCCCTCCCGGGCTGGGCTGACCGGGCCGTCGTCCCCGTGTCCACCGGGGCGTGCCGGCCCGTTCCTCCCCTTCTTTTTCTTTGCGTGCTAGCGGAGCCGATCCATGCTCACGACCCTGAACACCTCCTACACCGACACGCGTGCGGCCGACCTCGCCTGGGCCCTGGGACGCGAGCCGCTGCCCGCACTGGCCACCCTGGATCTCGAACTGACCGGGGCAAAAATCCAGTTGAGACTCCTCGGCGCGTCCCACCAGGTGCTCCTCGAGGAGGAGCGGGGAAGCTGTTCGGAGACCGTGGCGTGCATCCCGGGCTCCAGCACACCGCTGCCGCTCGGCGTCGCCAAACGGGCCGACGACTGGGAGTACGAGTTCGCCGCCCGTGTCGAGTTCCTCTCGCCGGGCTCGTTCACCGGCCGCGCCCAGGAGTTGCTGGCCCTCGTCTCCGAGCATCCGCACGGTCTGGCGGGTGTCTTCCCCGGCAGCCCGAACGCGTTCACCGCGATGCTGGCGCAGTGGCACGACGGCCAGGTGCACTGGCGGACCTGGCACGCCTACCCGCAGGACGGCCAGTTGGTGGCGACCCGGACCAGGGTGGGGGTACGCCGTTCCGCGTTGGCAGGAGCGAGTTGAGCGCGGCTAAACATGCGATGGGTGACAACTTCTGTTTCCACACGTGTGGGTGACGAAGCGTCCTGCACCTGTGACGTAACGTCACAGGTGTGATCGAACCGCACGCCCCGGCCCCGCCCGGCACGGCGCCGCCCTTCAGCGGCCCCGCGCGACTGCCCGTCCGGCCGGGAACCGGCCGGTTTCTCGTCCTCGCGGGTGTCTTCGTCTGCGCGGCCTGCGGACTCGTGTACGAGCTCGAACTCGTGGCGCTGGCCTCGTACCTGATCGGCGACTCGGTCACCCAGGCGTCCATCGTGCTGTCCGTCATGGTGTTCGCGATGGGCATCGGCTCGCTCGCCGCGAAGCGGCTGCGCCGGCACGCCGCCGTCGCCTTCGGGGTGATCGAGGCGACGCTCGCGCTGGTGGGCGGGTGCAGCGCCATGGCGCTGTACGCGGTGTTCGCCTGGACCGGCGGCTGGGGCGGCGTGTGGGCGAGCGGCCCGCGCTGCCTGCTGGTCGCCTTCTCCCTGGCCATCGGCCTGCTGATCGGGGCGGAGGTGCCGCTGCTGATGGAGCTGATCCAGCGGATCCGCCGCCAGGACGCGGGCGGCGCGGTCGCCGACCTGTTCGCGGCGGACTACGTGGGCGCGCTCGTCGGCGGACTCGCCTTCCCGTTCCTTCTGCTGCCGCTGCTGGGGCAGTTGACCGGGGCGCTGGTGACCGGCGCCGTCAACGCCGTGGCGGGCGGCGTCCTCGTACTCGGTCTGTTCCCGCGGGACCTGACCCCGCGCGGCCGCTGGCTGCTGATCGTGGCCAACCTCGCCGTGCTCGGCCTGCTCGCCTCGCTCACCGCCCTGGTCGGCGACTTCGAACGGGCCGCGCGGCAGGCGATGTACGGCGGGGACGTCCGGGTGGCGCTGCGGACCGGCGAGCAGGAGGTGGTCCTCACCGGCGGCACCCGGGGCCGTCCGCTGCGCCTGTTCCTCGACGGGCGCCTGCGGGTCAGCGGGCGCGACGAGCGCCGGTATCACGAGGCGCTGGTCCACCCCGCGATGACCGGGCCGCACGCGCGGGTGCTGATCCTCGGCGGCGGCGACGGGCTCGCCGCCCGCGAGGTGCTGCGGCACCCCGCCGTCGAGCGGGTGGACGTCGTCGAGCGCGACCCGGCCCTCGTCCGGCTGGCGCGCGGCGACCCGGTACTGGCCGGGCTGGACGAGCACGTCTTCGACGACCGGCGCGTGCACGTGAGCACCGCCGACGCCTTCGACTGGCTGCGCGGGGCGCCGCCGGCGGCGTACGACGTGGTGATCGAGGACCTGCCCGATCCGGGCATCACGGCGAGCACGAAGCTGTACGCGCAGGAGTTCTACGGCCTGGCCCGGCGGGCCCTGGCGCCCGGCGGGCGGCTGGTGGTGCACGCCGGGCCGGTCTCGTCCCGGCCGCGGCTTTTCTGGACGGTGGAGGCCACGGTCCGGGCCGCCGGGCTGCGCACCCTGCCGTACCGCGTGGACGGCCGCGACGCCGGCTTCGCCGCCGGGCCCGACCGTACGGCCCGCGCCTTGCGCGCCCCCCGTGACTGGGGCTTCGTCCTTGCGGCCCGTATGCCGCCCGCCCTCCGCCTGGACCCGCGGGCCCCCGCTCCCCGCACGCTCACGCCGGAGTCGCTCACGGCGGCCGCCCGCGACGCGGCCGGCACCCGCGTCCCCGGCCTCGCGCCTTCGACGCTGGTCCACCCCCGGTACACGGACTGAACCGGGTCTGCCGCCGGCGTGTGCGGTGTGAGGGGGACGGTGCGCGGGGGACGGGTTGTGGTCGAGGGGAGGGTAATCGGGGGCGGCACTGGGTACCCTCGGCTGACATGGAGCACGAGGTGTTCGTTCCGGTTCCGGCTCGGCGGCTGCGGAGGGCGCTCGCCGATCCGGCGAGGGTTGCCCGGGCGGTTCCCGGGCTCCAGCAGGACGCGGGCGGCGAGCCCGTCACCGGCCGGCTCAAGATGCGGATCGGCGGCCACTCCATCACCTACCGCGGCAGCCTGCGTGTCCGTGCCCTCGACGACGGCTCCTACGCCGTGGAGGGCGACGCGACCGAGTCCCGTGGCACCGGCTCGGTGAAAATCACGCTCACGCTCCGCCTCCGCGACACCGACGACGGCTCCACCCTCACCTTCGACGGCACCGCCACCGCCGATGGCCGCGTCACCGAGCTGCCCCCGGACGCCGTACACACCGCCACAACCCGCGTCCTGAACCGCTTCGCGGAAAACCTCTCCACCGAACCGACGACCGCCGCCGAGCCGCAGGCCGCCGGGACCGAGGCGCCCGAGGCGCCCGAGGCCGATGGGGCCGTGGGGCTGGCCGAGGAGGCGACCGAGGACTTCGCTCCGTTGGCGAGTGGTGACTTCGAGGCCGCTCCGGACGCGGACGATGCCCCGGCGCCGCCGCTCGGGGACGAAGGGGAGGCGCACCCGGCCGGGCCGGGCAGGCGCGGTTCCGTCTTCGACGCCGAGGTGCCGCCCTCCTCCCTCGACCCGCTGGCCGACGAGGAGGACGAGGACGACGAGCCCCCCGTCTCCGAGGACTTCGCCGAGACCGCCGAGCCGCCCGCCGAGGCGGCGCACGCGCGGCGGACGATGATCGGGCGCAGCGCCGAGGAGGTGGACCACGCCCCGCCCCGCGGCCGTTACGCCCCCGTCCCCGCCCCGCTGACCGTCTCCGCCGGGCCCGCTCTCCGCTGGGCGGCGCCTGCGGCGGCGTTGGTCGTGGCGTCGGTGATCGTCGTGGGCCGGGCCCTCAGGCGCCGTCGCTGAGTGCTGCCCCCGGGTACCGCACCCTCGGCCGTTTCGCTCCCCGGTCTCCGTGCCGTTGACCGTCTCGCCCGGGCCCGCTTTCCGCTGGGCGGCGCCTGCGGCGGCGTTGGTCGTGGCGTCGGTGATCGTCGTGGGCCGGGCCCTCAGGCGCCGTCGCTGAGTGTTGCCCCCGGGTACCGTACCCTCGGCCGTTTCGCTCCCCGGTCTCCGTGCCGTTGACCGTCTCGCCCGGGCCCGCTCTCCGCTGGGCGGGCCTGCGGCGGCGTTGGTCGTGGCGTCGGTGATCGTCGTGGGCCGGGCCCTCAGGCGCCGTCGCTGAGTGCTGCCCCCGGCTCCGCACCCTCGGCCGCGTCCCCGTCCTTGCGCCGCTCACCGTCTCCGCCGGGCCCGCCCTCCGGCGAGCGCCGCCCCGGCCGCGCCTCCCACCCGCTCGACCCACCCGCTCGACCGCGGCGCAGAACGCCTTCTTGATCGGCCAAGTAGCCTCGTGGGGTGAGTAACGAAGACATCACGCTGACCGCGGGCGACGCGGAAGCGGTCGTGCGGCCGGGGAACGGCGGGCGCGTCGGAAGTCTGCGCGTCGGCGGCCTCGAACTGCTCCGCCAGGGAGAGCGTTTCGGCTGCTTCCCGATGGTCCCCTGGTGCGGCCGCATCCGCGAGGGCCGCTTCCGGGACGGCGCCACCGTCCACCAGATGCCGCTCAACTCCCCACCGCACGCCATCCACGGCACCGCCCGCGACGGCGCCTGGCGCACCGCCCGCACCTCGGCGGGCGAGGCGGTGATCACGTACGACCTCGTCGACCCTTGGCCCTACACCGGCCGCGTCACCCAGGCCGTCACCCTGACCGAGGACGCCCTGACGCTGACGATGTCCGTGGAGACGTACGAGTCGTCCTTTCCGGCGCAGATCGGCTGGCACCCGTGGTTCAACCGCAGCCTCGGGGGAGCCGGCGCCCAGGACGTCCGCGTCGACTTCCGGCCCGCCTGGCAGGAGGAGCGCGGCGACGACCACCTGCCCACCGGCCACCGCGTCGAGCCCAAGCCCGGCCCCTGGGACGACTGCTTCGGCATGCCCGGCGGCGTCGACGTCACGCTCACCTGGCCCGGGCAGCTGGAGCTGAGGGTGACCAGCCGTGAGGAGTGGGTCGTCGTCTACGACGAGCAGCAGGCCGCCGTGTGCGTGGAGCCGCAGACCGGCCCGCCCAACGGCCTGAACACCCGCCCGCGCCTGGTCACCCCGCTGGAACCGCTGGAGGCCTCGACGACCTGGACCTGGCATCGCGCTTAAGCTGGCTGTCATGAGCGACGTTCGCGGCGAGCTGCTGCAGCAGATCAAGGACAAGGCCGTGGTGCACGGCAGGGTGACGCTGTCGTCCGGCCTGGAGGCCGACTACTACGTCGACCTGCGCCGCGTCACCCTCGACGGCGAGGCGGCCCCGCTGGTCGGTCAGGTGCTCCTGGACCTGACCGCCGACTTCGAATTCGACGCCGTGGGCGGCCTGACGATGGGCGCCGATCCCGTCGCGGCCTCGATGCTGCACGCCGCGGCCGCGCGCGGGCGCAGACTGGACGCCTTCGTGGTCCGCAAGGCCGCCAAGGCCCACGGTCTGCAACGGCGCGTGGAGGGCCCGGAGATCAAGGCCCGCCGCGTCCTGGTGGTGGAGGACACCTCCACCACGGGCGGCTCCCCGCTCACCGCCGTAGAGGCGGTGCGCGAGGCGGGCGCCGAGGTGGTCGCCGTGGCCACGATCGTCGACCGGGCCACCGGCGCGGCCGAGAAGATCAGCGAGGGCGCCGGGGTGCCGTATGTCTTCGCGTACTCGAAGGACGACCTGGGACTGGACTGAGACGGGCCCGAGTCCGTGTCGCGCGACCCGGTCGTCCACCGGCCGGGCGGGGTGTCCGACACATCCGGCAACGTCTGCGAAGATGGGGCCGACGATGACGTCACTCCCTAGGTCAGGGCCGTAAGTACGCAGAACGCACCCCGCACATACAAGGAGCGGACAGATGCCCATCGCAACCCCCGAGGTCTACAACGAGATGCTCGACCGGGCGAAGGCAGGCAAGTTCGCCTACCCGGCCATCAACGTCACCTCCTCCCAGACCCTGCACGCGGCCCTGCGCGGCTTCGCGGAGGCGGAGAGCGACGGCATCGTCCAGATCTCCACGGGTGGTGCGGAGTTCCTGGGCGGCCAGTACAGCAAGGACATGGTCACCGGCGCCGTCGCCCTGGCCGAGTACGCGCACATCGTCGCCGAGAAGTACCCCGTCAACATCGCGCTGCACACCGACCACTGCCCGAAGGACAAGCTCGACGGGTACGTGCGTCCGCTGCTCGCGATCTCCGAGGAGCGCGTCAAGAGCGGCCGCGACCCGCTGTTCCAGTCCCACATGTGGGACGGCTCCGCGGAGACCCTCGCCGACAACCTGGCGATCGCCCAGGAGCTGCTCGTCCGCACCTCCGCCGCCAGGATCATCCTCGAGGTCGAGATCACCCCGACCGGCGGCGAGGAGGACGGCGTCTCCCACGAGATCAACGACAAGCTGTACACCACGGTCGAGGACGCGATCCGCACCGCCGAGGCCCTGGGCCTGGGCGACAAGGGCCGCTACCTGCTGGCCGCCTCCTTCGGCAACGTGCACGGCGTGTACAAGCCGGGCAACGTCGTGCTCCGCCCCGACCTGCTGAAGGAGCTGAACGAGGGTGTCGCGGCGAAGTTCGGCCGCCCGGCCGGCAGCCAGCCGTTCGACTTCGTCTTCCACGGCGGCTCCGGCTCCACGGAGGAGGAGATCCGCACGGCGCTGGAGAACGGCGTGGTGAAGATGAACATCGACACCGACACCCAGTACGCCTTCACGCGTCCCGTGGCCGACCACATGTTCAAGAACTACGACGGCGTCCTCAAGGTCGACGGCGAGGTCGGCTCCAAGAAGACCTACGACCCGCGCACCTGGGGCAAGCCGGCCGAGGCGTCCATGGCCAAGCGTGTGCTGGAGGCCTGCGGCAACCTCCGCTCGACCGGCACGAAGATCAAGTAACTTCCGGTCGCCTGCGACGGGCCCGGTGCCACGGCACCGGGCCCGACGTCCGTCCGTCGGTCCGTCGGCCCGCCCGCCTGGTCCCGAGCCGGCCGGCGCGGGATGATCCCCCCATGGCTGTCACCGCACAGCACGCCCCCGCCGTGAGGATCTCCAGCCGCACCGGCCGCTGGATCCTGCTCACCACCGTGCTCGGCTCCAGCATGGCCATGCTGGACTCGACCGTCGTCAACGTCGCCCTGCCCCGCATCGGCCGCGACCTGGACGCGAACCTCGCCGCGCTGCAGTGGACGGTCAACGCCTACATGGTCACCCTGGCCGACCTGATCCTCCTCGGCGGCTCACTCGGCGACCACTACGGCCGCCGCAGGATCTTCGTGCTCGGCGTCGTCTGGTTCGCCACCGCCTCCCTGCTGTGCGGCCTCGCCCCGAACGTGGGCATCCTCGTCGCCGCCCGCGCCCTGCAAGGGATCGGGGGCGCCCTCCTCACCCCCGGCTCGCTCGCCCTCATCCAGGCCTCCTTCCACCCGGACGACCGGGGCAGGGCCGTGGGCCTGTGGTCCGGCTTCGGCGGCATCGGCGCGGCCGTCGGCCCGTTCCTCGGTGGCTGGCTGGTGGCCGGGCCCGGCTGGCGCTGGGTCTTCCTGCTCAACGTCCCACTGGCCCTGATCTGCGCACCCATCGCCGTGCGCCACGTCCCCGAGTCCAGTGGGGGCACCGCCCACGGCCGTTTCGACGTCCTGGGCGCGGCCCTCGGCGCCCTGTCCCTGGCCCTGGTGACGTATGCCCTGATCGAGGCCCGCAACGGCACCCTGGCCGTCGCCCTGACCGCCGCCGCGGGCGTGCTCGCCGCCGTCGCCTTCGTGTACGTGGAGAAGCACCGCGGCGATCCGATGATGCCGCCGGACATCTTCGCCTCCCGCCAGTTCACCGCCGTCAACCTGGTCACCCTGTGTGTGTACGCGGCCTTCGGCGGCTTCTTCTTCCTCACCGCCCTGCAACTCCAGGTGGTGGCCGGCTACTCACCGCTGGAGGCGGGCACCGCCCTGCTACCGACGACCGTCCTCATGCTGCTGTTCTCGGCCCGCTCGGGCGCCCTCGCCGACCGCATCGGGCCGCGTCTGCCGCTCACCGTCGGGCCGCTGCTGTGCGCGGTGGCGCTGCTGCTGATGCTGCGGGTCGGCAAGGGGGCTGACTACCTCACGGACGTGCTGCCGGCCCTGCTGGTCATGGGCGCGGGCATGGTCACCCTGGTCGCCCCGCTCACCGCCACCGTGCTGGCCTCGGTGGACACCTCCCGCGCGGGGCTGGCCAGCGGCATCAACAACGCGGCCGCCCGCGCGGCCGGCCTGATCGCGGTGGCCGCGCTGCCGCTGCTGGCCGGGATGGGCCCGGAGGCGTACCGCTCGGCGGACGCCTTCGACGCCGCGTTCCGCCGGGCCATGCCGATCTGCGCGGCGGTGCTGGTGGCGGGGGCGGTCCTCGCCTTCGCGACCGTCCGCCGTCCGGCTCCGGGCTGCCGCCGGCCCGAGTGCCGCACCCACGGCAGTGTGACGGCACCGCCGCTGGAGACGGGCCGCGGGGGTGCGGCTTCCGGCACCGGTCCGGCTTCGTGAGCCGTGGAAGGGGCCGTTCCGCGGCGGCCGGGAGCAGCCGTCACCGATCACGGGCCATGCAGCAGACTGGACCCCATGACCATTCACGAGAACCTCCTGGGCGGTCCGCCGCCCACCCACCTTCCCGACGACCCGGAGCCGCGTGAGCTCCTCGCGAAGGGGACCCCGCCGGCCGAGGTGGCGGCGCGGTACCCGGCGTCGTCGCTGGCCTGGGCGCAACTGGCCGACGACGCATTCGAGCGGGGGGCGGCCGTGGAGTCGTACGCGTACGCACGGACGGGCTACCACCGCGGTCTGGACGCCCTGCGCCGCAGCGGCTGGAAGGGCCACGGTCCGGTCCCCTGGGAGCACGAGCCCAACCGCGGCTTCCTGCGCGCCCTGCACGCCCTCGCGCGCGCCGCCCAGGCGATCGGCGAGCAGGAGGAGTACGAGCGCTGCACGCAGTTCCTGAAGGACTCCTCGGAGAAGGCCGCGCAGACCCTGGGCTGACCCCGTACGAGCGCGAGGCCCGCCCGACCGGGCGGGCCTTGCGATCTGTCCACGTGATGCGCAGGATGCCGGTGGGGACCGGGGCCCCCGTGCCGGCATCGGCAGGGGCGGACCGCTACCCGGAGTACAACAGGAGACAGCGATGTCCCAACCGGCTCACCCGACCTCTCAGCCCGCTGAGGCCCCTGAGCCCGAGACCCCGCATCTCGACTTCGCAGGCACGACGCCGTACGAGGACTACGTCAGGGCGGACGTGCTCACCCACCTCCAGCACCCCCTCTCCGACGACCCCGGGGAGATGGTCTTCCTGGTCACCACCCAGGTGATGGAGCTGTGGTTCACCGTCATCGTCCACGAGTGGGAGACCGCGGCCCGCGCCCTGCGCTCGGACGACGTGCCGACGGCGATCGCCGCGCTGAAGAGGTCCGTACGGGAGCTTCAGGCGCTGAACGCCTCCTGGAAGCCGCTCGCCGCACTCACACCGGCCCAGTTCAACAGCTACCGCGGCGCCCTCGGTGAGGGCTCCGGCTTCCAGTCGGCGATGTACCGCCGCATGGAGTTCCTGCTCGGCGACAAGTCCGCCTCGATGCTCGTCCCGCACCGCGGCGCCCCGCGCGCCCACGCGGAACTGGAGAAGGCGCTGCACGAGCCGAGCCTGTACGACGAGGTGCTGCGGCTGCTCGCCCGCCGCGGGCACGCGATCCCGGACGCCGTGCTGCACCGCGACGTGTCGCTGCGCCACGAGCCCAGCGAGGAGGTCGAGGCCATCTGGGCGGCGCTCTACTCCGGTGATCAGGACGACGAACTCGCCCGGCTCGGCGAGGCGTTGACCGATGTCGCCGAACTGGTCTGGCGCTGGCGCAACGACCACCTCGTGGCCACCCGTCGCGCGATGGGCGCCAAGCCCGGCACGGGCGGCTCCGCCGGGGTGGCCTGGCTGGAGAAGCGGGCCCGGAAGAACGTCTTCCCCGAGCTGTGGACGGCGAGGTCCCATGTCTGAACCGACCATCAGAGCGGAGAAGCTGGACGCCGCCGACGAACTCGCCGGACTGCGCGACCGGTTCGTCCTCGACGAGGGCGTGTACCTGGACGGCAACTCGCTGGGCGCCCTCCCGGCGAACGTCCCGGACCGGATCACCGACGTCGTACGCCGCCAGTGGGGCGGGCTGCGCATCCGTTCCTGGACGGAGAGCGGCTGGTGGACCGCGCCCGAGCGGGTCGGCGACCGGATCGCCCCGCTGGTCGGGGCGGCGCCCGGCCAGATCGTGGTGGGCGACTCGACCAGCGTCAACGTGTTCAAGGCGCTGGTGGCGGCGGTCCGGATGGCCCGGGAGGTGAGTGGCGGCGGTGACCGGGACGAGATCCTGGTCGACGCGACGACGTTCCCCACGGACGGGTACATCGCGGGGTCGGCGGCCCGGACGACGGGCTGCACGCTGCGCCCGGTGACGCCGGCCGAGGTGCCCGGGGCGCTGACCCCGCGCACCGCCGCGGTCCTGCTGAACCACGTCGACTACCGCACCGGCCGGCTGTACGACCTGCCGTCCCTGACCGCCGCGGTGCACGCGGCGGGCGCCTACGCCGTCTGGGACCTGTGCCACAGCGCGGGCGCCCTGCCGGTGGGGCTGGACGACCACGGTGTCCGCCTGGCGGTCGGGTGCACCTACAAGTACCTGAACGGCGGCCCGGGTTCACCGGCGTTCCTGTACGTCCGCCACGATGTGCAGGAGCGCTTCGACTCCCCGCTGCCCGGCTGGAACTCGCACGCCGAGCCCTTCGGCATGCGGCCCGAGTACGAACCGGCGGCGGGCGTGCTCCGCGGCCGGGTCGGCACCCCCGACATCCTCTCCCTGCTCGCCCTGGAGGCGGCGCTGGACGTCTGGGACGGGGTGGCGATCGAGGCCGTACGCGCCAAGTCCCTTGCCCTGACGGACTTCTTCCTGGAGTGCGTCGCCGCGTACGTCCCCGCCGGGCGCGTGGAGTCCCTGACCCCGGCGGCCCACGAGGAGCGGGGCAGCCAGGTGGCCCTGCGCTGCCCGGACGCCGGGGACGTGATGAAGCGGCTGATCGCACGCGGGGTGGTCGGCGACTTCAGGCACCCCGACGTCCTGCGCTTCGGCTTCACCCCGCTCTACGTCGGGTTCGCGGACGTGGAGCGGGCGGCGCGGGTGCTGGCGGAGGTGCTGGCCGGCTGACGCACCGCCGTACGGCCGGCTCCCGCGGGCGTACCGGAACGGAGGCTTTCTGCCGCACGGTCCCGGATCGTGCGGCAGAACCGTTTGGCCTCACCCAGCGTGACATCCCCATGTCGGCGCACGTCACCGGCCTGATACCGTCCCGGCCAACGGTCGGTTGATTTCTTTCCCGGACCGCCAAAACCGTTTCACCGCTGAGAGGTTGGAGCATGCCGGAAGCCGACGCCCCCCTCCCCCGAGCGCTCGAGTCCGAGCGTGCGGAGGGAACCCCCACCGCCGCGGAACCGGGGAACACCGGCGGCCGTGACGCGGCCGCGCGCGCCGCCGCGGAGGAGGAGTCGGTCTTCTCGCACGCGCCCGTCGCACCCGACAGCACCGCCGCCTACGGCGACCACCCCGACCAGGTCGTCGACTTCTACCACCCGCGCGGCGCGGCCGGCTCCCCGGGTCCCTCGCCGCTCGCCCCGCTCGTGGTGGTGCTGCACGGCGGCGCCTGGCGGGCCCCGTACGACCGCCGCCACATCACCCCGTTCGCGGACTTCCTCGCCCGCCGGGGCTTCGCCGTGGCCTGCGTCGAGTACCGGCGCGGCAGCGCCACCCCGGCGGCGCCGGGCGAGAACCCGGTCGCGGGCCGCTGGCCGGACACGTTCGACGACGTGGCGGCGGCGCTCGACGCGCTGCCCGCCCTGGCCCGGGAGGCGCTCCCGCAGGCCGACACGCGGCGCACGGTGCTCACCGGCCATTCGTCGGGCGGCCACCTGGCCCTGTGGGCGGCGGCCCGGCACGTCCTGCCCGCGGACGCGCCCTGGCGCACGGACCACCCCGCCCAGCTGCGGGGAGTGGTCGCGCTCGCTCCCATCGCCGATTTCGCGGTCGCCGAGAAGCTGGACGTGTGCGGCGGGGCGGCCCGTCAACTGCTGGGCGGAGAAGAGGGGTTCGTCGAGCGGCAGGCCTACGCCGACCCGGCTCTGCTGCTGCCGACCGGTATCGCCACGACCCTCGTCCAGGGGCGCGAGGACCTGGACGTACCGCAGGTGGTCGCGGAGTCCTACACCGAGGCCGCGGCGAAGGCGGGTGAGGTGGTGGGCCTGACCCTCCTGGAGGACGTCGGCCACTTCCCCCTGATCGACCCGGCGGCCGACGCGTGCGCGGTGGTGGCGGAGGAGATCGCGCAGCTGGCGTGGTGACTTCGGCCTCCGTCCCGACGGGGCAACCCGGTCGTACCCGTAGTACTTGAGAGCTACGGTCGCGAACACCTCCCTGGCGTGACGCGAGCTACGCCCCCGGATCCGTAATTTCCCTTCCGGACCGGCCCGACGGCCGGTCGGAGCCGGAGGGGATGACCGTGGGGCGTGGGCGGGAGAGACGGGGCATAGCCGCGAGCCTGGGCGGGGTTGCGGGACCGGGTGGGGGCCTGGGCGGGTTTGCGGGACTGGGCGCAGGCCCGGAGACCGGGCCGGATGCCGGTCTGGGGGCGGGTCCGAGCGCCAGTCGGCGAGCTGGCCTGAGCACCGGTCAGGGAGCGGGCTCCAATGTCGGTCCGGGAATGGGTCCGGGTGCCGACCTGGGGGCGGGTTCGAGTGCTGGCCTGGGGGCGGGTCCGAGCGCAGACCTGGGGGCGGGTCCGAGTGCTGGCCTGGGGGCGGGTCCGAGCGCAGACCTGGGGGCGGGTTCGAGTGCTGGCCTGGGGGCGGGTCCGAGCGCAGACCTGGGGGCGGGTTCGAGTGCTGGCCTGGGGATGGGGCCACATGCCGGCCCGGGAGTGGGCTTGAGTCCCGGTCTGGAGGCGGACCTGAGTGCCCGTTCAGGGGCGGGCCTGAGCGCCGGTTCGGGACCGCCCCCGAGTG
>NZ_JBIAXG010000012.1:0-133950 GCF_042896465.1 Streptomyces sp. NPDC001292 | reverse complement strand
GTCCGGTCCGGAGGCGGACCTGAGTGCCCGTTCAGGGGCGGGCCTGAACGCCGGTTCGGGAGCGCACACAAGTCCCGGCCCGGGAGTGGGCTTGAGTGCCGGTCCGGAGGCGGACCTGAGTGCCCGTTCAGGGGCGGGCCTGAGCGCCGGTTCGGGACCGCCCCCGAGTGTCGGCTCGGGAATGGGCCCGAGCGCTGGCCCGGGAATGGGCCCGAGCGCCCGTTCAGGGGCGGGCCTGAGCGCCGGTTCGGGAGCGCACACAAGTCTCGGCCCGGAAGTGAGCCTGAGTGCCGGTCCGGGAGCGATGTCCGGTGTCGGTGTCGGGGCCGGCAGATGGCGGCGGGCCCTGCTCGCCCTCCTCGTCACCGGTGCCCTCGTGGTGCCTCTGTCGGCCGCGGCCCGCCCCCGGATTCCCGCGCCCGCCCCGGCGGCTCTCGCGCCCCTGACCCGGACCACCCTCGACGCGGCCTACGGGGCGAACCGCGCCGACGCGGCCCGCGCCTCCGACATGGCCGCGGCGCACGGCGACACGCACCGCGCGGCCGTGGACCGGGCGCTGGCGTCACCCTCTCGTCGTCTGCTCTCCTTCGACGGCCGCGGTTCAGGCCGCGTGACGGAGGTGTTCGGCGACTTGACGCACGCCGACCGCACAGCGGTCCTCGTCCCAGGTTCGGACACCTCCCTGGACACCTACGACCGCTTCCGGAAGGGCGCACTCGCCCTGTACCAGGCGCTGGGCCGCGAGACCGCGGCCGGTCCGCGCCCAGCGGTCGTCGCCTGGCTCGGCTACGAGACGCCGGGCACGGTGAGCACCTCGGTGCTCACCACGGGCCGTGCCGAGCAGGCGGCCCCGCATCTGCGGGAGCTGATACGCGACCTGCGTACCGTGGCGGGGCAGGCGACGCACATCACCCTGGTGTGCCACTCCTACGGTTCGGTGGTGTGCGGGCGCGCCGCGGCAGGCCTGGACGTGAACGACATCGCCCTCATCGGCAGCCCCGGCACCGGCGCGGACTCCGTGCCCGCGCTGCACAGCCGGGCCCGTGTCTGGGCGGCCCGCGGCACCGGCGACTGGGTGGCGAACGTGCCGCACGTCCACGCCGACCTCTTCGGCACGACCGTCGGTCTGGGCACCGACCCCATGGACCCCGCCTTCGGCGCCCGCAGGTTCACGGCCGGAAGCGGCGGTCACAGCGCCTACTTCGCGCCCGGCTCCCCGTCCCTGACCAACCTGGCCCGGATCGTCCTGGGCGCCACGAACGAGGTGCACGGTGACTGACCGCCTCACACCGGTACTCGCCCGCGTACGAGCCTCCGCCCACCGCCTCCACCACCAGACCCCGCCGCACCGGGACCGGGCGGTGGATGCCCTGCGGGCCCTCGCCATCCTCGGCGTGGTCCTGGGGCACTGGCTGGTCACGGCCCTGGTCGCGGACACCCGCACCCAGCCCCACCCCACCCTGCACACCGCGAGCCCCCTCCACTACCTGCCCGCCCTGGCCCCGGTCTCCTGGGCGTTCCAGACCCTCGCCGTGTTCTTCCTCGTCGGCGGGCACGTCGCCACCCGCGGCTACCGTTCGGCCCGCGCCCGCGGGACCAGCTACCCGCGGTGGCTCCGCGCCCGTCTGTCCCGGCTGTTCAGGCCGGTCGCGGCCGTACTGGCCCTCTGGACGGTCACCGCCGCCGTCCTCCTCCTGACCGGTGCGGACCTCGACACCGTCCGCACCCTCGTGAAGCTGGCTCTGTCCCCCCTGTGGTTCCTCCTGGTCTTCGCCCTGCTGACGGCGGCGACCCCCCTGCTCACCCGGCTCAGTCCCCTGTGGCCCCTGGCCGTCGTCCTGCACGTGGACCTCCTTCGCTTCGGCCTCGGCGCCCCCTCCTGGCTCGGCTGGCTGAACCTGCCGGCAGGCTGGCTCGTGCCGTACACCCTGGGCGCGGCGTGGACCCGCGGTGAGCTGGACCGCCGCCGCGCGGGCTGGATACTGCTGACCTGCGGCGCGACGGCGACCGCGGCCCTTGTCGCCTGGGCGGGCTACCCGGCGTCGATGGTCGGCGTACCAGGGGCCGCGGTCTCCAACCTCAACCCGCCGACCCTGGCGGCCGTCACCTTCGGCCTGGCCCAGTGTGGCCTGGCCCTGCTCCTGCGCGAGCGGCTGCGTCGCGCGATGGGCCGCCCGCTTGCCTGGGCGGCGGTGGTGCTGATCAACCTCTCCGCGATGACGATCTTCCTCTGGCATCAGACGGCCCTGATGGCGACCACCGCCATGGGCCTGCTCGCCGGCCGCGTCCCGGGTCTGCACACGCTCCCCGACGACCTCGGCTGGGTGGCGGCCCGGCTGGTCTGGCTCCCGGTCTTCGCCCTTGTCCTGACCGTCTGCTGGGCTGCTTTCCACACCTGTGAGCAGGACGGTGGCCGGCGCCGTTCCCGGGTGGTCCGGTCCCACCGTCCCGGGGCGGCCCACACGCCAGACCCTAAAGTGGGCGCGTGATGCGATGGCAGAGCCGCGTCAGGCGTGGACTGCGGGTGCTGCGCGACGACCTGTGGACCGCGCGGCTGGATCCGCTGCCCCCGTCCGTCTGGCTGCGCTGGCTGCCGCACGGGATCGTATGGCTGGTCGCGTTCGCGGTGCTGCTGGGCGCCGCGGCCCAACTCCAGGGGGAGGCGCGACTGGCCTTCGGGTACGTCTTCCTCATCGCGCTCGGACAGGCCGGTGCGGTGGCGCTCGCCCTGTGGCGGCCCATCCCGGCGTGGTGGCTGTCGATGGCGGCCACGGTGCTGGGGGCGGTGGCGCTGCGCAGCCCGCTGCTCGCCCGCGAGGTGAACGACTTCACCTGGCCCTGGACCGCGTCCGGGATCATCGCCCACCTGTTCGTCATGCTGCTGCTCGCCCTGCGGGTGCGCACCCGCATCGCCGCGGAGGCGCTGGCCCTGACCGCGCTGGTCACCTACGTCCTCCAGGGTGTGTGGGGCGCGGCGTACTACCAGCCCACCGGTGCTCTCGCGACGGCCCTGTTCGCGGTCGTGGTGGTGCTGGGCACCGCTCTGCGCGGCCGCCGCGAGGCCCGTGCGGAACTGGTGCAGCAGACCACGCTCACCGCGGAGGAGCGGGCCCGCCGCACGCTTCTGGAGGAGCGCAGCCGTATCGCCCGTGAGCTGCACGACGTGGTCGCCCACCACATGTCGGTGATCTCCATCCAGGCGCAGGTGGCACCGCACCTCACGCAGAACCCCTCGCCGGAGCTGAAGGAGAACCTCGACGGCATTCGGCAGAACGCGCTGGAGGCGCTCGCCGAACTGCGCCGGGTGCTCGGCGTGCTGCGTTCGGAGAATCCCGAGGACCCGTACGGCCTCGGCGAACCCGGCACCAGGGCCGCCCCGGACGCCCCGCAGCCCACCCTCGACCGCCTCGGCGCCCTTGTCGAGAACACCCGCGCCGCCGGTCTGACGGTCACCATGGACACCGAGGACTCGCGACGCGAACGCCGGCCGTATCCGCCCGCCGTGGAGCTGTCGGCGTACCGCATCGTCCAGGAGGCCCTGAGCAACGCCCTGCGGCACGCCCCGGGGTCGACGGTCCGAGTGGAAGTCACGCATGTTCCCGACGGCCTGTTCCTGAGCGTGGTCAACTCCCGCCCCCGACAGCCCGTCCAGCCCTCCCCGGGTGCCGGGCACGGCCTGCTCGGCATGCGCGAGCGGGCGACCATGCTGGGCGGGCACGTCACGGCGGCCAGGACACTGCACGGCGGCTTCGCGGTCTCGGCCTTCCTCCCCCGCGACGGCATCGCGCCCGTGACCGGGATCGGCCCACCCCGCCTGCCCGTCATCTACACCGACCCGGCCGACACCCTCGTCGTCCACGTCGAACCGCCCGGCACGCCCGCCGGCCCCGACCCTGGCCCCGACGCCGCTCCCGGCTCACCGTCCCCGACAGGAGAAGACACTCCATGACGAGCGGCAGCATCCGCGTACTCATCGCCGACGACCAGCAGATGGTCCGTCAGGGATTCACCGTACTGCTCAACACCCAGCCGGACATCGAGGTGGTGGGCCAGGCGGTGGACGGCTTGGACGCCGTCGCCAGGTCCGCGCAAGTCTCCCCGGATGTCGTCCTGATGGACATCCGCATGCCCGAGCTCGGCGGCATCGAGGCCACCCGCCGCATCACGACCGCCACCCCGGACATGAAGGTCCTGGTGCTCACCACCTTCGACCTGGACGAGTACGTGTACGAGGCGCTGCGCGCCGGCGCGTCCGGCTTCCTGCTCAAGGACGCGTCCGCGGACCAGCTCGCCGAGGCGGTCCGGGTGGTCGCGGCCGGCGACGCGCTGCTGGCGCCGGGGATCACGCGCCGGCTGATCGCGGAGTTCTCCCGGCTGAAGGACACACCGCGCGCCCCGCTGAAGTCGCGTATCGGCGTACTGACCGAACGCGAGACGGAAGTGCTCGCCCTGATCGCGCAGGGCCTGTCCAACGGGGAGATCGCCGGGCATCTCGTCGTCGCCGAACAGACCGTGAAGACCCACGTGGGCCGCATCCTGGTGAAACTGGGCCTCAGGGACCGCACTCAGGCGGCGGTGTTCGCCTACGAGTCGGGACTGGTCCGCCCCTCCGGGTACTGAACGAGGGAAGCAGGGCACTACCCGTAGTACTTGAGACGGACCGCGAAGGACCCCTCTCACAGGGGACGACCGCGACCGCCGCCTGCGCCTACCGTTTTCAGCGTGACCGATACGCAGCAGGCGCAGCAGGCGCAGCAGACGACGCCGGACGGCGCCTTCAGCCCGTACAAGCCGCGCAGCCCGGAGTACAAGCTCGCAGCGAAGGCTCTGCACGGGCTGCGGCAGGGGCTGTTCCACGACGCCTTCGCCTACCGTCCGCTGCGGCCCATGGGTGTCGACGGCCCGCTGACCCGGCGGCTGCCTGGCCGCCTGCGTCCGTACGCGGCCTGGACCCCGCACGCCGTGGTGGCGGGAGCCGGCCTGCTGGCGCTGTTCGTCGGCTGGGCGAGCAGCGCGGGCAGTGGAGCGGCCCTGTTGCCGGGTCTGCTGGCCCTCGCCCCGGTGCTGCTCACCCTGACCCGCCCGGTCGGAGCGTTCTGGGTCTCCCTGATGGCGGCCATGGTCTCGGCGTGGCTCGTCGGCAGCTACACGACCTGGCCGTGGCAGCCCGGCAGCTACATTGCGCACCTGACGGTGCTCACGGTGGCGGCCATACGCACCCGGCCGCGCACGGCGGCGTGGATGTGGGCGACCACCGCGTTCTACGCCGTGTTCGCCGACGCGCTGTTCGGCTACGTCTACAGCAACAACTCGGCACCCATGCTGGTCCTCTCCGCGCTCGTCCTTCTCGTCGTCACCGTCTGGCACATACGCAAGGACGCCGAGCAGGAGGTGACCGCCCAGCAGACGGAGACCGCGCACGAGCGCTCCCGCCGCACCCTGCTGGAGGAGCGCACCACGATCGCCCGAGAGCTGCACGACGTCGTGGCCCACCACATGTCCGTCGTCGCCATCCAGGCCGAGGCCGCCCCCTACCGGGTGCAGAACCCGCCGCCGGAGCTGGAGAAGGCCTTCGCCACCATCCGGGAGAACGCGGTGGCGGCCCTCACCGAGCTGCGCCGGGTCCTCGGCGTCGTCCGCGCGGAGGACTACGAGGCCCCCGAGGCCCCGCAGCCCACTCTCGCCGACCTCGGCACCCTGCTGGCGAACGTGCGGGAGGCCGGGCTGGCGGTGGACAGGACGACGATGGGCGCGATACGCGAACTCCCGCAGGGCGTCGAGCTGTCGGCGTACCGGATCGTCCAGGAGGCCCTGAGCAACGCCCTGCGGCACGCGCCCGGCGCGAGCGCCCGCGTCGAGATCGGCTACGTCCTCGGCGGGCTGGCCCTGCGCATAGTCAACGGCCCGCCGCCCAAGCCGTCCCTGCTCAAGCCCTCGCCCGGATCCGGGCACGGCATCACCGGCATGCGGGAGCGGGTGTCGATGCTCGGCGGCGAGATGACGGCGGGCCCGGACGGCGACGGCGGGTACGAGGTGGCGGTGTTCCTGCCGGTCGCCACGGTGGTCGAGCGCCCGGACGACGACGAGGCCGGCGCATGAGGGCGGGCACGATCCGGGTGCTGGTCGCGGACGACCAGATGATGGTGCGCGAGGGCTTCTCGGTCCTGCTGAACGCGATGCCGGACATCGAGGTCGTCGGCGAGGCCGTCAACGGCCGCGAAGCGGTGGAGCGGGTACGCGAACTGGCCCCGGACGTCGTACTGATGGACATCCGCATGCCAGAGCTGAACGGCATAGAGGCGACCCGGGAGATCGTCGCCGCGGACGGCACGGCGAAGGTGCTGGTGCTGACCACGTTCGACCTGGACGAGTACGTGTACCAGGCGCTGCGGGCCGGGGCCTCCGGGTTCCTGCTCAAGGACGCCTCGGCGCGGCAGCTCGCCGACGGGGTGCGGGTGGTCGCGGCCGGCGAGGCGCTGCTCGCTCCCTCGGTCACCAGGCGGCTGATCACGGAGTTCTCGAAGCTGACCGAGCCCCCGCGGCTTGCGCCCACCGCGCAGGCGGCGTACGGGGAGCTGACCGAGCGGGAGACGGAGGTGCTGGTGCTGATCGCGCAGGGCCTGTCGAACGCGGAGATCGCCGAGCGGCTGGTGGTCGCCGAGTCGACCGTCAAGACCCATGTGAGCCGCGTCCTCGTCAAGTTGGGCCTGCGGGACCGCACCCAGGCGGCGGTGTTCGCCTACGAGGCGCGGCTGGTCACGCCGGGGTGAGCCGGCCCGGGCGGTCCCCGGGCCGAGCCGTGCGAGGTGGGTGACACCCCTGGTCGGATCGGGGGTGGCCGGGCTAACGTCCGGGCATGTCCGCTCTTTCCGGCCTCGCCTTCGACCCGTGGGACCCGGCGTTCCTCGCCGACCCCTACCCGGCCTACGCCGAGCTGCGCGCGCGGGGCCGCGTGCTCCACTACGAGCCCACCGACCAGTGGCTGGTGCCGCACCACGCGGACGTCTCGGCGCTGCTGCGGGACCGGCGGCTGGGCCGGACGTACCAGCACCGCTTCACGCACGAGGACTTCGGTCGTACGCCGCCCCCACCGGAGCACGAGCCGTTCCACGTCCTCAACGACCACGGGATGCTCGACCTGGAGCCGCCGGACCACACCCGGATCCGGCGCCTGGTGTCGAAGGCGTTCACGCCGCGCACGGTGGAGCGGCTCAAGCCGTACGTGCACGACCTGGCGAACGAGCTGGTCGCCGCGCTGGTGGCGGCGGGCGGCGGCGATCTGCTGAGGGACGTGGCCGAACCGCTGCCGGTGGCCGTGATCGCCGAGATGCTGGGCATCCCCGAGCCGGACCGGGCGCAGCTGCGGCCCTGGTCGGCGGACATCTGCGGGATGTACGAGCTGAACCCGTCCGAGGAGACGGCGGCGAAGGCGGTACGGGCGTCGGTCGAGTTCTCCGACTATCTGCGGGAGCTGATCGCCGAGCGCCGCAAGGAGCCCGGCGAGGACCTGATCTCGGGGCTGATCATGGCGCACGACGAGGGCGACAGGCTGACCGAGCAGGAGATGATCTCCACGGCGGTGCTGCTCCTCAACGCCGGTCATGAGGCCACGGTGAACGCCACGGTCAACGGCTGGTGGGCGCTGTTCCGCAACCCGCAGCAGCTGGCAGCCCTGCGCGCGGACCACTCCCTGATCCCCTCCGCGATCGAGGAGCTGATGCGCTACGACACCCCGCTCCAGCTCTTCGAGCGCTGGGTGCTGGACGAGATCGAGATAGCGGGCACCACGATCCCCAGGGGCGCGGAGATCGCCATGCTCTTCGGCTCGGCCAACCACGACCCGGCGGTCTTCACCGACCCCGAGCGCCTGGACCTCACCCGCCGGGACAATCCCCACATCTCCTTCAGCGCCGGCATCCACTACTGCATCGGCGCCCCCCTGGCCCGCATCGAACTGGCCGCCTCCATGACGGCCCTGCTGGAGCGGGCCCCGACCCTCACACTCGCGGCGGAGCCGGACCGGAAGCCGAACTTCGTGATCCGCGGGCTGGACGGGCTGAACGTGGCGGTGGGCTGACGCGCCGGGAGCTCCTCGGCATCGAATCCGATCGAACTCGACGCCGAGGAGCTCAAGCACCGCCGGCCGAGCCGCACGCCCCGTCGCACGCTCAGCCGCTCATGTCCCGTCTGCGCAGGCCCGCCAGTCCTCCGGTCACCAGGAGTGCGGCGAGGGCGAGCAGGGTGGCGACCGGGCCCCACTCCATCCGCCCGCCCGGCAGCTTCGGCAGGTGACCGAAGGGGGAGAGGTCCAGCACGAGCTGGGGGACGTTCAGGGCGGGGCCGATCCAGCCGATCAGCAGGGCCGCTCCGGCTACGCCCCACGCGGCCACGGCACCCCGCGGGAGGACGCCGTAGAGCAGGACGGCGATGCCACCGATCACCCACACCCCGGCCACCTGCACGAGGCACGCGCCGAGCACCGGGCCGACCTGCTTGCCGTGGCCGACCGCGATGCCCAGCCCGGCCAGGAGCATGATCAGGGCGGACCCGCCGAAGGCGATCAGCAGATGCCCGGCGGCCCAGCGCAGCCGGCCCACCGCGCCCGCCAGCACCGGCTCGGCACGGCCGGACGTCTCCTCGCCGTTCAGGCGCAGCACGGACGCCACGACGTAGAGCGCGGCGACCAGGCCGAGCATCCCGGCCATCGCGGCGAGGAAGGCGTCCGTCAGACCGGACTGCCCGCCCATCCGCTGGAAGATCTCCCGCGCCTTGGCGTTGTCGCCGACGAGCTGGGCCGCGCCGTCCGCCATCCCGCCGTAGACGACACCGGCGACGAAGAAGCCGATGCTCCAGCCGAGCACGCTGCCCCGTTGCAGCCGCCAGGCCAGCCCGCCCGCCGTGGCGAGGCGGCCCCGGGCCGGTCCCGGCCTGGTGGGCAGGAAGCTCATGCCGAGGTCCCGGCGCCCGGCGAGGTCGTAGGCGATACCCGCCTGAAGGGCGGCCGCCGCGGCGAACAGCAGCAGCACCCACCAGCGTTCGGAGGCGAAGGCGCGCAGGTCCTCCAGCCAGCCCAGCGGGGACAGCCAGGTCAGCACCGACGAACCGTCGTCCGTCCCGGAGTCGCCCGCGGCCCGCAGCACGAAGGCGGCGCCCAGGACGGCGGAGGTCAGGCCCCGGGCCAGCCGGGCGCTCTCCGTGAGCTGGGCGACGATCGCCGCCATCGTGGCGAAGACCATGCCCACGCCCGCCACCCCGAGCCCGAAGGCCAAGGCACCGGCGGCGCCCTGCCCGGCGAGGCCGCCCGTGATCAGCAGGGCCAGGGCCGCGTTCGCGACCGCGGCGGCCAGCAGCGCCGCCGTCAGCGGTGCCCGGCGGCCCACCATCCCGGACGACACCAGTTCCTGCCGTCCGCTCTCCTCCTCGTCCCGGGTGTGCCGGACGACGACGAGCAGGCTCATGACGGCGGCGAGGGCACCCGCGTACACCCCCACCCGCCAGGCCGTCAGCGCGCCCAGCGAGTCGCCGAACACCGGGCCGACCATGGCGCGCAGGGAGGCGTTCGTCGCCATCTGGCGCACCAGGTCGGCGCGCTCGGCCGGGGTGGCGTACAGGCCCTTGAGCGTGTTCGGCATGGACAGGACCATCAGCGCGTTCACCGCGACCCACACAGGGATCATCACGCGGTCGCGGCGCAGGGCGAACCGCAGCAGGGTGCCGGTGCCGGCCAGGTTGCGGGAGCGGACGGCGGGTACGGCGGCGGGCGTGGAGACGGCGGCGGTCATCGCGCCACCTCCGCGGCTTCCTCGCCGGTCGCGGAGCCCGCCTCGGCCTCGGCCTCGTCGTGGTAGTGCCGCAGGAACAGCTCTTCCAGCGTCGGCGGGGTGGAGATCAGCGACCGCACGCCAGACTCGCTCAGCGAGCGCAGCACCTCGTTCAGCTTGTCGGTGTCCACCTGGAGGCGGACCCGGTGCCCCTGGACGTCGAGGTCGTGCACGCCGGGCAGCCGGGCGAGCCCGTTGGGCGGTCCGGCCAGTTCGGCGGTGACGCTGGTGCGGGTGAGGTGGCGCAGGTCGGCCAGCGAGCCGCTCTCCACCGTGCGGCCCTTGCGGATGATGCTCACCCGGTCGCACAGCTCCTCGACCTCGCTGAGGATGTGGGAGGAGAGCAGGACGGTGCGGCCCCGGTCGCACTCCTCCTCCACGCACCGCTGGAAGACCTCCTCCATCAGCGGGTCCAGGCCCGAGGTCGGTTCGTCCAGGATCAGCAGGTCGACGTCGGAGGCGAAGGCGGCGATCAGGGCGACCTTCTGCCGGTTGCCCTTGGAGTACGTCCGCCCCTTCTTGGTCGGGTCCAGCTCGAACCGTTCGATCAGCTCGTCCCGGCGCCGCCGGTCGAGGCCGCCCGCCCGTCGCTCACCACCACCCTGCCTGACACGCTTCGCGCGGCCCCCTTGACGCAGCCTGCCGTACAGGTCGATGACCTCTCCTCCGGAGAGGTTGCGCCACAGGGTCACGTCGCCGGGCACGTAGGCGATCCGGCGGTGCACCTCGACCGCGTCGGCCCAGGGGTCGCGGCCCAGCACCCGGGTGGCGCCCGAGTCGGCGCGCAGCAGGCCGAGCAGGACCCGGATGGTGGTGGACTTGCCGGCGCCGTTGGGGCCGAGGAAGCCGTGCACCTCGCCGGCGGCGACATTCAGGTCGAGGCCGTCCAGCGCCAGCGTGCCGCCGAACGACTTGTGCAGGCCGGATACCTCGATGGCGGGGTTTGCCGTAGTCATGCTTTGGAACGTACGCTAACTTCACAAATTTGTGAAGTTAAGGAAGCGTATGAAAGCGAGGTTAGACTCGACGGTGGTGTCCGAACAGGGGAGAGCAGGGGAGAGGGTCCGGGATGGCGGAGCGGGAAGCGGCGGTGGAGCGGGATCCCGAGGTGGTGTCGCAGTTCGTGGAGCACTTCGCGGCCCAGCTCGTCGAGGCGGGCGTGCCGCGCATGCCGGCCCGGGTCTTCGCCGCGCTGCTCGCCTCCGACGCCGGCGCCCTGACCTCCGCCGAGCTCGGCGGCCAGCTGAAGATCAGCCCCGCGGCCGTCTCCGGCGCGGTGCGCTACCTCGCCCAGGTGCACCTGGTCTCCCGTGAGCGGGAGCCCGGCTCGCGGCGGGAGCGCTACCGGGTCCACAGTGACCAGTGGTACGAGGCGCTCACCAGCCGTGACGCGCTCATCAAGCGCTGGGAGGACGCCCTGCGGGAAGGCGTGGCCAGCCTGGGGGCCGAGACCCCGGCGGGACGCCGGCTGGCCGACACGCTGGCCTTCTTCGAGTTCATCGAGCAGGACGTCGCCGGAATGATGGAGCGCTGGCGCCGCTACCAGGAGGAGAAGCCCCGCGGGTGACGCGGCCGGCCGGCCCCCGGGGGCCTGCTCACCCCGTCACCGGCAGCGTCAGGCCCCAGGCCCCCTCCACGACCCGCCATGTCCGCGTCCGCACCGGCCCCGCCACCACCGCGTCCGCCCGGTAGCGGAAGCCGACTCCCGAGACGGTCACCGTGCGGCCCTGGGCCAGCAGCGGCGAGGCCTCCGCGCCCACCGACAGCCGCCGCACCTCCACCTCGGCCTTTCCCGTGCCTCCGCCCGGCGTGACCGAGACCGCCTCCACCGGCTGCTCCAGGTCCACGACCGTCTCCCCGTCGACCTCCACCCGCAGCCGGGAGGGGCCGCCCGGCCCGGCGACCGCCGTGGCCCTCGGCGGGCGGGTCACCAGCGTCCGTACGAGGGACTGGCAGGTCCGCAGCCACGGATGTCCCGCTCCGGACGAGACCGCCGCGGACCCCGCCGGATCCTCCTGGCGCGGGGAGACCGGTGGGATGCACAGCGTGCCCAGCACCACCCCGTCGCTGTCGTCGACGAGCAGATCCAGCCGCCGCTCGGCGCCCTCCAGGACCGCCCGCGCCGCCGCCACCGGCCCCGTCGGCACCCCCAGCGAACGGGCCAGCGACAGGGCGCCCCCGACCGGCACCACCGCCAGTGCGCATTCGGCCAGCTCCCGCTGCCGGTGCAGCGCCGACACCGCTCGCAGCAGCGCCCGGTCGTCGCCGACCACCACCGGCCGCCGCGAGCCGCGCCGCGCCAGCGCGCGGGTGAACTCCTCCGGCCCGTCCGGCAGGCACACCTTGGTGGCCGCACCCGCGCTGAGCACGTCTTTCGCGATCCGTACGGACTCCCCGTCCGTCCTCCGGGCGACCGGGTCGATGACCACCAGCAGCTGATCGGACATCGGATAAGTCGCCACCTCGGTCCTGCCTCGCTTCCTCGGGTAGCATCTTTGTGCAAGAGCCCCTTTGCGCTATTGCGCCGGGGGCTTCGTCTATTCCGGGGCATCCGGTCCGACGGTTGAGCGGCCGACGACGGTCGCGGTGCACGCGGCGGTGAACCCTCCGCGTACGCCCCTGACCCTGGACATGCCCCGCCCGGAAGGGGTGTACGCGCGTGCCCGCACTTGTGCTGCTCGGTGCTCAGTGGGGTGACGAGGGCAAGGGGAAGGCCACCGACCTGCTCGGTGGCTCCGTGGACTATGTAGTGCGATACCAAGGCGGCAACAACGCCGGCCACACCGTCGTCGTCGGTGACCAGAAGTATGCACTGCACCTCCTTCCTTCCGGAATCCTCTCGCCCGGTTGCACGCCGGTCATCGGCAACGGTGTGGTCGTCGACCCGTCGGTCCTGCTCTCCGAGCTGAGCGGTCTGAACGAGCGAGGCGTCGACACGTCCAAGTTGCTGATCAGCGGCAACGCCCACGTCATCACGCCGTACAACGTCACCGTCGACAAGGTGACGGAACGCTTCCTCGGCAAGCGGAAGATCGGCACCACCGGCCGGGGCATCGGCCCGACCTACGCGGACAAGATCAACCGCGTCGGCATCCGGGTGCAGGACCTGTACGACGAGTCGATCCTCACCCAGAAGGTGGAGGCGGCCCTCGACGCCAAGAACCAGATCCTCACCAAGCTGTACAACCGGCGCGCGATCGCCGTGGACCAGGTGGTCGAGGAGCTCCTGGGCTACGCCGACCAGATCAAGCCGTACGTCGCCGACACGGTCCTGATCCTCAACCAGGCGCTGGACGAGAACAAGGTGGTCCTCTTCGAGGGCGGCCAGGGCACGCTGCTGGACATCGACCACGGCACGTACCCCTTCGTCACCTCCTCTAACCCGACCGCGGGCGGTGCCTGCACGGGCGCCGGTGTCGGCCCGACGAAGATCAGCCGCGTCATCGGCATCCTCAAGGCCTACACCACCCGCGTCGGCTCCGGTCCCTTCCCGACCGAGCTGTTCGACGAGGACGGCGAGGCGCTGCGCCGGATCGGCGGCGAGCGGGGCGTGACGACCGGCCGCGACCGCCGCTGCGGCTGGTTCGACGCGGTGATCGCCCGCTACGCCACCCGGGTCAACGGCCTGACCGACTTCTTCCTCACCAAGCTCGACGTCCTCACCGGCTGGGAGCAGATCCCGGTCTGCGTCGCCTACGAGATCGACGGCGAGCGCGTCGAGGAACTCCCGTACTCCCAGACCGACTTCCACCACGCGAAGCCCGTCTACGAGTACCTCCCCGGCTGGCAGGAGGACATCACGAAGGCCAAGACCTTCGCCGACCTCCCGAAGAACGCCCAGGCCTACGTCAAGGCCCTTCAGGACATGTCCGGCGCCCCGATCTCCGCGATCGGCGTGGGCCCGGGCCGCGACGAGACGATCGAGATCAACTCGTTCCTCTAGAACGGCGTCCCAAGACCCGGGACCCCGTCGGGACGGCCGGCACGGTGAACCCGTGCCGGCCGTCCCGTCCGACGGTTCCGTCAAAGTACGGCGATCAAGAACAGCAACGTGGCCATCGGAGACAGGACCACCAGCGAACCGAAGGTCCAGTAACGACGTCTCGTCACCTCCCGCTTCCGGCGCATCAGCGAGTTGACCGGGAGCCACAGCCCCAGGAATGCCGCCCACATCGGGACCAGCAGCAGCATCCATGGCAGCACGCCGTCGTTGTCCGTGGGATCCCTGCCGGTGAGGCCCAGCTCCGCGAGAGGGTGGTTCCTCAGGAACATCATGAGGAACCACAGGGGAATCACGGCGACGATCCCGAGCACGAGATTGACGATGACGGGAGCCGCCCACGCCCGGACGGGTGAACTCAACGTCGGAGCCCTCAGCTGAAGACGATCATCGAGCCCTGGGCCAGGCTCCGCGTCGCCGCCGCGTGGAGGCTCAGCCAGACGTGGCGTTCGCGGGCGAAGGGGCTGGGGTCGTACGGCGCCGGGGCGGCCGGCTGTTCCAGTTCCGTGGGGCCGAGCGGGGGGGCGGGGGCGGCCGGGGGGTTGGCCGGGTCGATGCCCAGGGACGGGGCGACCTGCTCCAGTTCCCGGAGCAAGGCCTGGGAGGAGCCCAACGGGCCGCCGCCGGACAGGAGTTCCTCGTTGGACAGGGGGTGCGGGAAGTCCAGCGGGACGTAGGCGCCGGCGTGGTCGTAGTGCCAGACCAGGTGGGACTGCTGGGCCGTCGTCTCGAACATCTCCAGCAACTGCTCGTAGTCGCCGCCCAGTTCGCCGACCGGGGTCAGCGGCAGGCCGCAGACCTGGAGGAGGTAGGCGCGGCGCAGGAAGTGCAGAGCGTCGTAGTCGAAGCCGGCCACCGGCGCCACCTCCCCGGACAGGCCGGGCATGTACTGGTACACCGGCACCGGTGGAAGCCCGTTTTCGGCGAGCACCTTGTTGTACTGCGCGAGTTCCTCGGCGAACGGGTTGTCGGGGGTGTGGCACAACACGTCGACGAGCGGTACCAGCCACAGGTCACAGGCCAAAGAGGGCTCCTCGGGGAGGGCGGGGCTTCCAGCGTGTTCGGTGGTCGAAGAGTGTAGAAGCGTAGTCGGTGCGGAACCGCTCAGGTCCCCGCGTGCAGGTCCCATACCCACACCCCGCCGGTCCACGTGCCCGGACGGCCCACCAGCTTCGTCACCGCCTCCCGCAGCGATTCCTCGTGCGGCTGGGGCGCCAGGACCAGGACGCCCGCGTGCCAGTGGGCGAAGTCCCGTCGCGCCTGGGCCCGCCAGTCCTCGCCGATGTCCGGTACGGACCCGGTGTACCTCACGTCCCGCAGCATGTTGGAGGTGTAGCGGGGGGAGGCGCCGTAGATGCCGATGCGGTCGGGGCCGTAGGGACCGTTGAAGTAGCCGCCGGGCAGCTTGAAGCCGAGGTGGGCCGCGGTCTGCCAGTGCAGGGCCTCCGCGTTGCCGGGGTCGGGCAGCGGTATCGGAACCAGGGACTCGCCGTCGCGGATGTACGACTTCCACCGGCCGGCCGTGATGAACTCCGGCACCGGGGCGCGGTCCACGGCCTTCAGCGGCGCCGGGACCAGCGGCAGCAGCGCGAGACACACCGCCAGCAGGCCGCCGTAGAGCGTGCCGACGCGGCGAGACGCCGTGATCCTGGCGACGGCGACCGCCAGCAGCATGCCCAGCGCCGGCGCGCAGATCATCGCCACGCGCCCCTCGATGACCGATTCGAACAGCGGCAGATGGGCGAGCGGCGCCCACGGGCCGGGGTAGACCGCGTCGGTCAGCGGGACGCGGAACTTCGGGCCCAGGGACAGCAGGGCCGCGGCGGCCGTCGTGACCGCCAGCGCCTTCACCAGCGCTTGCTCCCACAGCCGCACGGTGATCCCGAAGGCGAGCAGGAGCAGCGGCCAGCCGTAGAAGGCGTTCTGCTCCGTGGGGTTCAGGGAGAGCGCGTCCGCCTTCTGGGCGTTGCCCGCGAAGAGGGAGCGCTCGGCGAAGGAGATCAGGGCGAGCGGGCTGTTGCCGGCGTTGTCGCCGTGCAGCACGCTCTTGTAGCTCTGCGGGCCCGCGAACTGCCAGTACAGCGGGTAGGCGACGATCGGCAGGCACACCGCCGCGGCGATCAGCAGGCCCTTCAGCAGGGGCCGCCACGCCGCCCGCGCGACCTCCCTGCGGACGAGCCCGTAGGCGGCGGCGAACAGAGTCATGCCCATCGCGGCGAGCAGCAGCGGCTCCTCGCCGAGGAAGATCTGGTACGCCGCCATCAGCCCGAGCACGATCCCGTCCCGCCGCACCCGGGCGCCCTCGCACAGGCGCAGCGCCCGGTCGACGATCAGCGGGATCATGAACAGGATCACGAAGTTCGGGTGCGCGTTGGCGTGGCTGACCATCGGTGGGGCGAAGGCGGCCAGGCAGGCGCCGGTGAAGGCGGCGCCCCTGTGCCGTACGACCCGTCTGACGATCAGCCAGTACCAGGCGGCCGCGGTGGCCGCGAGCCCCAGGGCCATGCAGACGCTGAGCGAGACCGCCGGACCGAAGGCCAGCGTGACCGGGGCGAACGGGACGGACATCCCCAGCATGACCGTGTTGGCCATGAGGTTCACCCCGTCGGGGAAGCCCTGGAGATGGGTGAACAGGGGGTTGCGCAGGTGGGCGACGCTGTCGGCGGTGACCGCGAAGAACCACTCCCACTGGTTCTGGTCCTGGAGGGAGTCGGGGAGGTAGCGGTGGCCCGGGTCGAAGAGGCGGCCCGAGTAGAGCGTGACCGCCATCAGCAGGAAGAGCGCGATGGCGAACAGGTCGGCCGGGCGGACGGAGCGGGCCTTGAGCCGGCCCAGTTCGGCGAGGACCCGGAGGTAGTCCAGCGGGCCGACCTTCGAACCGGTCTGGTGCGCCCAGCGGACCGGCACCTCGGCCACCGGCCAGTCCCGGCGGCGGAAGTGCTGGAGGACCTCCACGTCGATGCCCCAGCCGCTCAGCCGGGATGCGGCGAACGCCTCGCGGGCCTGGTCGCCCTCGAAGAGTTTGAAGCCGCACTGGGTGTCGCGTACGCCGGGCACCGCGATGCGCCGTATCAGCAAGTTCCCGGCGCGGCCCAGCAGTTCGCGCACCCGGTGCTGGCGCCTGGCTATCGTCGCGCCCGGCACCGAGCGGGAGCCGATCGCGGCCGCGCCGCCCTCGCCGAGTGCCTTGTCGAGCTGTTCCAGCTCCTCGATGGGGGCGGCGAGGTCGGCGTCGGTGACCAGCACCCGGTGGCCCCGGGTGGCGGCCACCCCGAGACGCAGGGCGTGGCCCTTGCCGCGGTTGCGGTCGCCGGCGACGAGCCGGACGCGCGGGTCCCGGCGGTCCGTGACGAGGCCGCCGGTGCCGTCGGTGGATCCGTCGTCGGCGACCACGACCTCCCAGGAGCCGAAGCGGCTCTCGTTGTCCGCCAGGTACGCGGTGACCGCGTCGAGGGTGGGGCCGAGCCGCCGCTCCTCGTTGTAGGCCGGGATGACGACGGACAGGTCGACGGCCCCGGTGACGGTCCCGCTCATGCGGTGGCCAGCCGCTCGACCAGGGCGAGGTCGTGCGCGTTGTACGCGGCGACGAGCGCGCGGGCGGCCGGGGCGTCGCCCTTCGCCAGGGCGTCGACGAGTTCGGTGTGGGCGGACCACAGCAGGCCGCGCAGATCGCCGCGGCGGCGCAGGTGCTGCACCGCGCACACCCAGAACTGCACGCGCAGCCGGTTCAGGAAGTCGGAGAGGTAGGGGTTGCCGAACAGGGCGCCGAGCTCCCGCCAGAAGCGCAGGTCGTAGCCGATCAGGACGGTCAGGTCGCCGGCGGTGGCCGCGCGCTGTGCCTCCTCGCCCCGCCGGCGCACCCCGGTGAGCGTGGCCCTGTCGCAGGGGGCGCCGGGCCGGCGGAAGGACTCGGCCGCCGAGGCGGCGGCCTGGAACATGCCGTCGGTGACCAGGCCGCGGGCCCTGATCATGTCGTGGAGGTCGTGCAGGGAGTATTCGCGCACGTGGAAGCCGCGGTGCTGGTCGGCCTCCAACAGGCCCTGCGCGGACAGGTCGACGAGCGCCTCGCGCACCGGGGTCGCGGACACCCCGTACTGCTCGGCGATCTCCTTGACCGTGAACTCCTGCCCCGGCTGGAGCCGCCCGGCCAGCACCTCGTCCCGGAGCGCGTCCGCGATCTGCTGCCGCAGGGTGCTGCGTGTCACAGCGCCGTTGCCGCTGATGCCGGGCATGGTCGGGGCGTCTCCTTGCGCGTGCGGGTGGCGTACTCGTACGTCCATGTCTACGAGCACGCCACCTTACGCGTTCGGGATGCCTCCGAACCCGGCTCGCCGCGGCCCGCGGTGCTACTCGGTGTGCTCGTCGGCCACCGACAGCGCGGCGTCCAGCGCCGCCAGGCCCTCCTTCAGTTCGGTCGCGGTCGCGTTGCACGGCGGGACAACGTGCGTGCGGTTCATGTTGATGAAGGGCCACAGGCCGTTCGCCTTCGCGGCGGCGCCGAAGGCCGCCATGGGGGCGTTGGCCTCCCCGGCCGCGTTGTACGGCACCAGCGGCTCACGGGTCTCGCGGTTCTTCACCAGCTCCACGGCCCAGAACATGCCGACACCGCGCACGTCGCCGACGCTCGGGTGCCGCTCGGCCAGCTCGCGCAGCCCCGGCTCCACGACCTCGGCGCCGAGCCGCTCGGCGTTCTCGACGACGCCCTCCTCGGCCATCACGTTGATCGTCGCGACGGCCGCCGCGCAGGCCAGCGGGTGCCCGGAGTACGTCAGACCGCCGGGGTAGGCCCGCTTGCCGAAGGTCTCCGCGATCTTCCCGGAGATGGCGACGCCGCCCAGCGGCACGTACCCGGAGTTCACGCCCTTGGCGAAGGTCATCAGGTCCGGCACGACGTCGAAGAGGTCCGCCGCGAACCACTCACCGGTCCGCCCGAAGCCGGCCATGACCTCGTCCAGGATGAAGACGATCCCGTACTTGTCGCACAGCTCGCGCACCCCGGCCAGGTAGCCGGGCGGGGGCACCATGATCCCGGCGGTTCCGGGGATGGTCTCCAGGATGATCGCGGCGATGGTCGCCGGCCCCTCGAAGGCGATCGTCGCCTCCAGGTGCTCGAGCGCCCGCGCGCACTCCTGCTCCTCGGTCTCGGCGTAGAAGCGGGAGCGGTAGAGGAAGGGCGCCCAGAAGTGCACCACGCCCGCCGAGCCGGCGTCCGACGCCCAGCGCCGCGGGTCGCCGGTGATGTTGATGGCCTGCTGCGTGCCGCCGTGGTACGAGCGGTAGGCCGAGAGCACCTTGGGGCGCCCGGTGTGCAGCCGCGCCATGCGCACCGCGTGCTCGACGGCGTCCGCGCCGCCGTTGGTGAAGAAGATCTTGTCCAGGTCGCCCGGCGTCCGCTCGGCGATCAGCCGTGCCGCCTCGGACCGGGCCTCGACGGCGAACGCCGGCGCGAACGTGGCCAGGGTGGCGGCCTGCTCCTGTATCGCGGCGACGACCTTGGGGTGCTGATACCCGATGTTGGTGAAGACGAGCCCGCTGGTGAAGTCCAGGAAACGCTTGCCGTCGTAGTCCCAGAAGTACGACCCTTCGGCACCGGCCACGGCCGGCGGGTCGATGAGGTCCTGGGCGGACCAGGAGTGGAACACGTGCGCCCGGTCCGCGGCCTTGACGACTGCGCCGGCTTCGGGATTCGGCTGAGGGGTCATGCGGCCGAGGGTAAACGGCATGGGCGGGGGCGGGACATCGGCGTCCTGTCTGTGGACGCGGGGTTTTAGCGACAGGTTGTCGGGAGGCGGCCCGCGCGGGGCGGACCTGTTACGGAACCGTAGACACCGGGCCGAGCGGCCGGACGGGCCGCCGCACTATTCTCGGTCTGACGCACAGGGGTGTATCGGGGGATACCGGGGGGAGGCGGTTCGGCCATGGAGAGGCTGGGGCCTGGCGATCCGATGGGGGTGTCCCCGGGCGTTGAGCTCCGGGGGAGGATCGGCGCGTACCGGCTGCTGGCGCGGCTCGGGGCCGGCGGCATGGGGCAGGTGTTCCTGGCCCGGTCGGACCGGGGGCGGACCGTCGCCGTGAAGCTGGTCCGGCGGGAGCTGGCGCAGCAGGAGGAGTTCCGGGCGCGGTTCCGGCAGGAGGTGCGGGCCGCGCGGCAGGTCGGCGGGTACTGGACCGCGCCCGTGCTGGACGCGGACACCGAGGCCGCCGTGCCGTGGGTGGCCACCGGGTACGTCGCCGGGCCGAGCCTGCAACGGGTCGTCGGGCACGACCACGGCCCGCTGCCCGAGCGGTCGGTGCGGATCCTCGCGGCCGGGCTGGCGGGCGCGCTGAAGGACATCCACGCCGCCGGTCTCATCCACCGCGACCTCAAGCCCTCCAACGTGCTGGTGACGATCGACGGGCCGCGCGTCATCGACTTCGGCATCGCACGGGCCCTGGAGACCGTCACGGACGGCGGGCTCACGCGGACCGGCGCGCTGGTGGGCTCGCCCGGGTTCATGGCGCCCGAGCAGGTGCGCGGCGACCGGGTCACGACCGCGTGCGACGTCTTCTGCCTGGGCTCGGTCCTCGCGTACGCGGCGACCGGCGCGCTTCCGTTCGGCGGCGCCGACAGCGGAGTGCACGCGCTGATGTACCGCATCGCCGAGAAGGAACCCGACCTCGAGGCGCTGCCCGAGGGCATCGCCGACATCGTCCGCGCCTGCCTGAAGAAGGACCCGGCGGCCCGGCCCACCGTGGACCAGATCATCCAGCGCACCGGCGCCGAGGATACGGTCGCCGACGGCCGCCTCCGCGACCCGTGGCTGCCGAGCGCCCTGGTCGCCCAACTCGGACGCCACGCGGTCCAGCTCCTGGACGCGGAGAACCCGGAGGACCCACGAGAGGCGGCGGGCGCCGCTCCTGGGGGACCCGGCGCCACCCCGCCGACTGGCACGCCCGGCCCTCACGAACCGTCCGGCACGCCCGGGGCTCCCGGAGCCCCTGGGGGCGTGCCGGGGGCGCCTGCTGCCGGGCTCGGGCCTGCAGCGGCCGGCGCTTCCGGTGTGCCCGGCTCCCACGGGGTGCCGGCGCCGCCCGGTGCGCCGGGAGCCGCCGGGGCTTCGGGAGGGGCTGGGGCCGTCTCGGGGGTGCCTGCTGCCGGGTCGGCTTCGGGTGTGCCCGGCCCTGATGGGGCGTCGGTGCCCTCCGGTACACCCGGTGCGCCGGGAGCCGACGGGGCCCAGGGAGGCGCCGGGGCGGTGTCGGAGGCGCCCGATGCCGCGTCCGGGGCTGCCGGTGCATCTGGCGCTCATGGGGCCTCCGGGTCCTCGGGTGCGCCGGGAGCAACCGGGGCTAGCTCAGGGCCTGAGGCTGTCGCCGGCGCGCCTGTTGACGGGTCCGGGGCCGCCGCCTCGGGTGTGCCGGACCCTTATGGGGCGTCGGCGTTGCCCGGTACGCCCGGTGTCCCGGGAGCCGGAGGGCCTCGGGCCGTCTCGGGGGCGCCCGCTGCCGGGTCCGGGGCTGCCGGGTCCGGGGCTGCCGGGGGCGGCTCGCAGGGGCCGGCCGGGGTTTCCGGGGCCGCGGGGGCGCAGCCGCACGCCTCGCCTGAGCATGCGCCCGTTTCCGATGCCTCCGTGCCGCCGCCCGGACAGCCCGGTGGTGGGGGTCGCACCCCCGTGGATCACCTGCCCACCATGATCGCGGGGCAGGTGCCGCCGCCGGGCCCGGCGCCCGCTCCCGCCCCGTACGGCTACCCCCAGCAGCATCCGCAGCCCGCCGCCTACGGCTACCCCCAGCAGCCCGGCGGCTGGGGCGCTTCGCCCGGGCACCACCCGTACGGCAGCCTGGGCCAGACCCCGCCGTACGGCCCGCCCCCGGTCGGCTCGACCCCTCCGTACGGCCCGAGCCCGCTCCCGGAGCGGGAGCCGCGCCGCGGCGGCCGCTCCACCGCGGCGCTGGTCGCGGTGGCACTGGTGGTGGCGCTCGGCGCGGGCGGTTCCGTGTACGCCCTGATGCGCGGCGGCGGCGACAGCGACGACAAGGGCGGCGGGTCCGGCCCGACGCCGGCCGTCAGCGTGCCCACCACGCACGACGCCACGGGTCCCGACGGCTCCGACCCGTCCCCGGCGGCCTCGCAGCCGGGGTCCCCGTCACCGGCCGGCGGCGTGGTCCCGACCGGCTACCTCGGCAGTTGGACGGCGACCATCGACAACGCCTACGGAGCGAACGGCCGCCGGCTCACCATCACCCAGGGAAACGTGGGCGACACCGTGCTCACCCTCGTCGCCGACGGTCCCACCGACAGCGGCGGCACCTATCACTGCGTGTTCGAGGCCCGGCTCGCCCAGCGGCCGAGCGGCGGCGGCCCGCTGGAGATCGGCCCCTCCGTCGTCACGACGGGGCGGCAGAGTGAAGGGTGCAACCCGGGCGCGGCCACGGAGGTCACCCTGCTGCCCGACGGCAGGCTCCAGCGCCTGAACACCGGCAGCGGCGAGAAGCTGACGTACACCAGGCAGTGACCAGGGCCCGTGCCACCGGGCAGTGACCGGCGTCAGCGCGGCTCGGGCGGCCGCTGCCGGGGCATGTTCGGCCGTGCGGCGCCCGGCGGCAGCGGCAGGCGCCCGTGCCCGCCGCCCGGCTCGGACCGCCCGGCGGCCCCCGGCCCCGGCGCCGATGGAGGGCCCGTGCCACCGGGCAGTGACCGGCGTCAGCGCGGCTCGGGCGGCCGCTGCCGGGGCATGTTCGGCCGTGCGGCGCCCGGCGGCAGCGGCAGGCGCCCGTGCCCGCCGCCCGGCTCGGACCGCCCGGCGGCCCCCGGCTCCGGCGCCTGAAGGCCCATCGGCGCCGAGCCGATGCGGAACTCCACCATCCAGTCGGCCGTCTCCGTGCGCACCAGCTCGTTGACGTCCTCCGAGAACCGCCGCAGCACCCCCAGGCACCGCTCGGCGGCCTCACCGGCCGTTCCCTCCGCCGGGCCCAGGACCTCCCGCACGTTCTCGGACGCCCAGTCGAACTGCAACGCCTGCAACCGGCGCTGCACGGCCTGCGCGGTCGCCACGTCCCGCATCCACCCGGCCGTCACCCCGAAGTACCGGTCGATCCCCACACACGCCACGCACAGCAGCAGCGCCACGTACCCCCACGGCGCCACCCCGTCGGCCGCCCCGGTCAGATCGAGCAGGGGCAGCGCCGCCCCGGTCACCGCCCCCGCCGCGGCCCCGCCCCGCAGCGCACGCGCCCCGCGCCGCTTCCACACCCGCTCCCCGAGATACCAGGCCACGGTCTGCAGCGCCCCCCGCTCCACCCAGCGGTACAGCTCGTCCAGCCGCTGCGCCGGCTCGCCCCAGTCGCCGAGCGGGAGCGGCCGCCCGGTCAGATCGCCCGGCCGCAGCCCGGCCGCCTCGTCGCCCCGCCCGTCCTGCGGCGGACGCTCGGGCTGCATCTCCGGCTGACCCACCCGGCACTCCCTACTGATCACGATCCGTGACGCTGGCTGACACGCCGGACCCTTCCTACCCCCCAATGGGTGGCGAGGCGCCGGGAAGCACAGCTTTTCCGCCCGTAAGAGGGCCTTGATCAGGTATAGGGCTCATCCGAGACTCACTCGAAAGAGTGGCGGGGCGCTGCCTGCCCGGACCACGTAGGCTCGTGCCAGCGGGGAACCGGCGAATCGGCCCCCGCCCGGACAGCCGTACGAAAGCAGGAGCTGATCGTGATTCCCGGTGGTGGCCAGCCCAACATGCAGCAGCTGCTCCAGCAGGCCCAGAAGATGCAGCAGGACCTTCAGCGGGCCCAGGAGGAGCTGGCGCGGACCGAGGTCGACGGGCAGGCGGGCGGCGGTCTGGTCAAGGCCACCGTCACCGGCGCCGGCGAGCTGCGCGCGCTGAAGATCGACCCCAAGGCGGTGGACCCGGAGGACACCGAGACCCTCGCCGACCTGATCGTCGCCGCCGTCCAGGCGGCCAACGACAACGCCCAGGCCCTCCAGCAGCAGAAGCTCGGACCGCTGGCCCAGGGTCTCGGCGGCAGCGGAATCCCGGGACTGCCTTTCTGAGGCGGGCGCCGGGCAACTACCGTACGAACCGAAGCGACCCAGGAAGGACGGCACTCCGTTGTACGAAGGCGTGGTCCAGGACCTCATCGACGAGCTCGGGCGGCTGCCCGGCGTCGGTCCCAAGAGCGCGCAGCGGATCGCCTTCCACATCCTTCAGGCGGAACCGGCGGACGTACGGCGGCTCGCCCAGGCCCTGCTCGAGGTGAAGGCGAAGGTCCGCTTCTGCGCGACCTGCGGCAACGTCGCGCAGGAGGAGCTGTGCGGGATCTGCCGCGACAGCCGCCGCGACCCCTCGGTCATCTGCGTGGTCGAGGAGCCGAAGGACGTCGTCGCCATCGAGCGCACCCGCGAGTTCCGCGGCCGTTACCACGTCCTCGGCGGGGCGATCAGCCCCATCGAGGGCGTCGGCCCGGACGACCTGCGAATCCGGGAACTCCTGGCCCGTCTGGCGGACGGCACGGTCACCGAGCTGATCCTGGCCACGGACCCGAATCTCGAAGGCGAGGCGACGGCGACGTACCTCGCCCGCATGATCAAGCCCATGGGCCTGAAGGTCACCCGCCTGGCCAGCGGCCTCCCGGTGGGCGGTGACCTGGAATACGCGGACGAGGTCACTCTCGGCCGCGCCTTCGAGGGGAGACGACTCCTAGATGTCTGACGCCACGCTGCACGCCACCAGCCAGAACCCGGACGACTTCGCGGTCCAGATCGCCGACCAGGTGGAGAGCTTCCTGGTCGCGGTCACCGAGGTCGCCAAGGGCGACGAGCCGGACTCGGCGGTGCCCTTCCTGCTGCTGGAGGTCTCCCAGCTGATGCTGGCCGGCGGCCGGCTGGGCGCGCACGAGGACATCGTCCCCGACGAGCGCTACGAACCCGACTCCGGCCCGGAGCAGGACGTGGACCAGCTCCGCGAGAACCTCGCGCGCCTGCTGGAGCCGATCGACGTCTACTCCGAGGTCTTCGACCCCTACGAGCCGCGCCGGGCGCCCGTGCCCGCCCGGATCTCCGACGACCTGGCGGACGTCGTGGCCGACCTGCGTCACGGCATGGCCCACTACCGAGCCGGCCGCACCACCGAGGCTTTGTGGTGGTGGCAGTTCTCCTACTTCTCCAACTGGGGCTCCACGGCCTCCGCCACCCTGCGCGCCCTGCAGTCCCTGGTCGCCCACGTCCGCCTCAACCAGCCCCTGGAGGAGCTGGACGGCCTGGACACCGACCAGGGCATGGGCGACGACACCCTGGAGTTCGAGGCCGGCAAGGTCATGGCGCAGGAGATCGCGGACCCGCTGGGACTGCGCCGGGCACGCTGACCGCTCCGATGTGACGCGGCGCACTTTCCGAGTGGTATTCCACTCCCTGGGCATGAGCCGTTCTGACCAGCGGGCGCCGGGTATCTCACCATGCGATATCGCGAAAGGGAAATTCGGACGCTCGATAGACTGAGCCGACCGCACCGCATATGCGTGAGTGCGATGGACACGGACTGAGCGAGGAGCGCACGTGGGCCTTGTCGTGCAGAAGTACGGAGGCTCCTCCGTAGCCGATGCCGAAGGCATCAAGCGCGTCGCCAAGCGAATCGTGGAAGCCAAGAAGAACGGCAACGACGTGGTTGTCGTGGTTTCCGCGATGGGCGACACGACGGACGAGCTGATCGATCTCGCCGAGCAGGTTTCCCCGATGCCTGCCGGACGCGAGCTCGACATGCTGCTGACCGCCGGAGAGCGGATCTCCATGGCACTGTTGGCCATGGCGATCAAAAACCTGGGTCACAAGGCCCAGTCGTTCACCGGCAGCCAGGCAGGTGTCATCACCGACTCGGTGCACAACAAAGCCCGGATCATCGACGTCACGCCGGGCCGTATCCGGACCGCGCTGGACGAGGGCAACATCGCCATCGTCGCCGGATTCCAGGGCGTCAGCCAGGACAAGAAGGACATCACCACGCTGGGGCGCGGCGGCTCCGACACCACCGCCGTCGCACTCGCGGCCGCCCTCGACGCCGGGGTGTGCGAGATCTACACCGACGTCGACGGTGTGTTCACCGCCGACCCGCGCGTGGTGGCGAAGGCCCGGAAGATCGACTGGATCTCCTTCGAGGACATGCTGGAGCTGGCCGCGTCCGGCTCCAAGGTGCTGCTCCACCGCTGTGTGGAGTACGCACGCCGGTACAACATCCCGATCCACGTCCGCTCCTCCTTCAGCGGATTGCAGGGCACGTGGGTCAGCAGCGAGCCGATTCAGCAAGGGGACAAGAAGGTGGAGCAGGCCATCATCTCCGGTGTCGCACACGACACCTCCGAGGCCAAGATCACGGTCGTGGGCGTGCCCGACAAGCCCGGCGAGGCCGCCTCCATCTTCCGTACGATCGCCGATGCCGAGATCAACATCGACATGGTCGTGCAGAACGTGTCCGCCGCCTCCACCGGTCTGACGGACATCTCCTTCACGCTGCCGAAGACCGAGGGCCGCAAGGCCATCGACGCGCTGGAGAAGAACCGGGCCGGCATCGGCTTCGACTCCCTGCGCTACGACGACCAGATCGGCAAGATCTCCCTGGTCGGCGCGGGGATGAAGACCAACCCGGGCGTCACCGCCGACTTCTTCACCGCGCTGTCCGACGCGGGCGTGAACATCGAGCTGATCTCGACCTCCGAGATCCGTATCTCGGTCGTCACCCGCCAGGACGACGTGCCGGGGGCCGTGCGCGCCGTGCACAGCGCCTTCGGGCTCGACTCCGACAGCGACGAGGCCGTCGTCTACGGAGGCACCGGGCGATGAGCGACCGACCGACGCTCGCGGTCGTGGGAGCGACCGGAGCCGTCGGCACGGTACTGCTCCGGATCCTGTCCCAGCGCGCGGACATCTGGGGTGACATCCGCCTGCTCGCCTCCCCCCAGGGCTCTCCCCCGGGCTCTCGCCCGCGTTCGAGCGGCGGGGAGCCCGAGCGCACGGTCGGCCGCAGGCTGACCGTGCGCGGCGAGGAGGTCGAGGTGGCCGCGCTCGCCGAGGACGCCTTCGACGGGGTGGACATCGCCCTGTTCGACCTCCCCGACGAGGCCACCGCGCACTGGGCGCCGCTCGCCGCCGCCCGGGGCGCGGTGGTGGTCGACAACTCGGGCGCCTTCCGCACGGACCCCGACGTGCCGCTCGTCGTGCCCGAGGTCAACCCGCACGCGGTGCGTCGGCGCCCGCGCGGGATCGTCTCCAGCCCCCACTGCACCACCCTGTCCATGATCGTGGCGCTGGGCGCGCTGCACGCCGAGTTCGGCCTGCGCGAGCTGGTCCTCTCCTCGTACCAGGCGGTGAGCGGGGCCGGAGACGAGGGCGTGGAGACCCTGCGCCGGCAGCTGTCCCTGGTGGCGGGCACGGAGCTGGGGACCAGCCCCGGTGACGTGCGGCGGGCCGTCGGGGACGACACCGGTCCGTTCCCGGAGCCGGTGGCGCTGAATGTCGTGCCGTGGGCCGGGTCGCTGTGCGACGAGGGCTGGTCGTCGGAGGAGATGAAGTTGCGGGACGAGTCCCGCAAGGTGCTCGGGCTGCCGCGGCTGCCGGTCGCCGTGACCTGCGTGCGCGTCCCGGTGGTCACCACGCACTCCCTGACCGTGCACGCCCGCTTCGAGGGCGAGGTCACGGTCGGCAGGGCGCGGGAGATCCTGGCCACGGCGCCCGGTGTGGTGCTGTACGACAACCCGGCCGCGGGCGAGTTCCCCACGCCCGCCGACGTGGTGGGCACCGATCCGACGTGGGTCGGGCGAGTGCGCCGGGCGCTGGACGATCCCACGGCGCTGGAGTTCTTCGTGTGCGGTGACAACCTGCGCAAGGGCGCGGCGCTGAACATCGCGCAGATCGCGGAGCTGGTGGCGGCCGAGGCGCCGTGACTTCTGTCGCGCGAGTGGGCCGCCGCCGGAGATACCGTGGCCGGGGGCCTATCCGTTTGTAGGATCCATGTAAGAATCATGGCCCGGCCGGTGGGCCGGACCACTTGATCCATGCCGTTCGGCGGCTGATGATTTGCCTCCCCGTCCTTTGCAACCGCGCGAAGGGCGGGGAGCGTCTTTGCGGTCGCCCTTCGGGGGCGTGGGGACGCTGCGGGACGTGGGGACGTCCTGGCGATTCAGGCATAGGGGATGAGCGGGACACATGAGGGCATACAGGGCGCACTCGGGTGTGCCGCCTGCCGTGAGAACGTTGCCGGACGTGTCACATGGCGCAAATGTCTTGCCCGGCACGTACAACCTCGGTGGGGGGAGACGTGTCCAACTGGCGTGGCAGAGGTTCTCGAGTTCACCCCCAAGTTCTTCGAGCGGGGGGTATCCCCGGCGGCGACCCGCGGCACCGCCCTGCGGCCGCCCCGCGCGGCGCTCCGTCCGCGCATGCCCGGTGGCATGCCGGTGATCGCGCCCATGCCCGCCGCGCGGCCCGCCCGCATACCCAGTCAGCGTGAGCCCGCCGAGGAGACCGTGGCGGCCGGCACCACCGTCGACCACCTCACCGAGACCTACCGGGCGCACTACCGCTCCCTGCTGGGCCTGGCCGCGCTCCTGCTCGACGACACCGCCTCCTGCGAGGACGTGGTCCAGGAGGCGTTCATCCGCGTCCACTCCGCCCGCAAACGCGTCCGGGACCCGGAGAAGACCCTCGCCTATCTGCGGCAGACGGTCGTCAACCTCTCCCGTTCGGCCCTGCGGCGCCGCATCCTCGGCCTGAAGCTGCTGTCCAAGCCGATGCCGGACATGGCCAGCGCCGAGGAGGGCGCCTACGACCAGCTGGAGCGCGATTCCCTGATCAAGGCGATGAAGGGCCTCCAGCGCCGCCAGCGCGAGGTCCTGGTGCTGCGCTACTTCGCCGACATGACCGAGGCGCAGGTCGCCGAGACCCTCGGGATCTCGCTGGGCTCGGTCAAGGCGTACGGCTCGCGCGGCATCGCGGCGCTGCGGGTCGCGATGGGGGCGTCGGCATGAGGGAGCACGACGAGGACCGCGACGAGCGCGAGCCGGACGAACCCGGCGCATCGCGCGAGCCGGACCACCAAGAGCACACGCAATCGCACGCTGGGAACGGAACCGTGAACCACAGCCCAGACGAACTCGGCCCGGACGGGCTCGACTCGGACGAGCTGGCACTGCGCAGGATGCTGCACGAGGCGGTCCAGGACGTCGAGCCGCGGGACGGCACGCTGGAACACCTGCGGCGCGCGGTCCCGGCGCGGCGGGCCCGCAAGCGGCAGGCCGCCGTCGGAATGGCGGCCGCCGCCCTGTTCGTCGGCACCGCCATCCCCGCCCTCGTGCACGTGTCCCACACCAGCGACTCCGACGCCAACCCGGCCATCGCGGGCCAGGCCTCCCAGGCCCAGGGCGGCACGAGCCAGGGCAAGGACCCGGACGGTGGCGAGAGCGGCATCGGCGGCTCCTCGGGCAAGGCCACCGGCGGGGGCGCGGAGGAACGCAAGGACGATCGGAAGAGCGGTCCGGACAGCGCCGCCGACAGTGGACCCACCGGCGGCCCGGACAGCCCCTCGGCCCCGGCCGGCAGCGACGCCCCGGTGTGCACGGCCTCCCAGCTCGGTCCCGCCACCGCCACCGTCGACGCCCCCGACTCGGCCGGTGTCGTCTACGGCACCTTCCACGTCACCAACGTCTCCGCCGGCAGTTGCCGGGTGGGCGGCTCCGGCTCGGTGAGCACCCTCGCGCAGGGCGCGGCCGACGCCACCAGGATCACCGTGGTCGCACACACCTCCGGCGACGCGGCGGCCGGGCTACCCGACCCCTCCACCGAGGCACCCGGACTGCTCCTGCCGTCCGGCTCGGCGTACGAGGTGAAGTTCGCCTGGGTGCCCTCCCAGACCTGTCCGACCAGCGGCGGCGGGAGCACCGGGGGCGGCAGCGAGACCGGCGGCCCCTCGTCCGACCCGTCCCCGACCCAGGGCGCGAGCACCACGGGCGGCACGAGCACCGGCAGCGACTCCGGCGTCACCACCCAGACGCTCCTGGCGGACGGCACGGCCGACGGCAGCGTCGTGGTCTCCCACACCCCGGAGGCCGGCTCGCCCTCGGCGTCGGTGACGGTGACGAACGCGTGTGCGGGAACGATCTACCGGACCGGGGTGCTCCCGGCGTCGTAGGGGCCGGTCAGGCGCCGGACGCGCCGCTCGACGCGGGCGCCGGCACCGGGGCCTCCTCGGGCGCCAGCCCCAGTTCCGCGTCCCGTACGGCCTCCACCTCGCGGCGCACCAGCCGGAACCACATGAAGACCACGAAGCCGGCGAAGACGAACCACTCGCCGGTGTATCCGAGGTTCTGGAACGCCTTCAGGTCCAGCCCGGTGTTGTCCGGGGCCTTCGCCGGCACCGCCCTCATCCCGGAGTCGGCGTGGTTGAGGGTGACCCAGGCGTCGTACACGTCGTACGGCACGAGGTTGACCAGCGAGGCCGCGCTGATCGCCGCGGTCTGCCCGGACGGCAGTCCCCCCCGGGCGCTGACCCCGTTGTCACCCGGCGTCTCCGAGGCCTGCAGCGCTCCGGTGACCGTGACCTCGCCCGTGGGCGGCGCCGGGGCCCTCGCCGGACCGGCGTTCCCCGGCAGCCAGCCGCGGACGACCGGCAGCGCCTTGCCGGAGCCGGTGCGCAGCAGCGTCAGCACGTAGAACCCGGGTTCGCCGTCCAGCTCGCGGTCCGGGACGAGCAGCTGGTCGCCGTACCGGCCGGTCGCGGTGGTCTGCATGCCGGACGTGCGCTTGTCCACGGGCAGCAGCCGGTCCAGCGGGCGCGGCGCCTCCTTGCGGTAGGAGGCGGCCTGTTCGGTAGCGGTCCGGTGGTCCTGCACCCGCGCCTCGAACCGGCTCAGCTGCCAGGACCCCATGAACACGCAGAAGGGGATGGCGAGCAGCACGAAGACGTTGATGCCCCACCAGCGAGGTGTCAGCAGAAACCGGTACACGCCCTCAACGGTACGGTGCCGCACGCCGCACCCCGGTCGCGGGGTCGGCCCGGCGGGGCGCCCGGTGGACGGGGCGCGGGTCGCCCGGCGGGCGGGAAAGGTGTGGAAGTCGTAAGAGGATGCGCAGGGTCCGGGCGGAGTTGTCCACAGGCTGGGGAGGCCTGCCAGCGCGTTGTCGGCGGGACCGGGCACTATGGGGTCATGACTGAGAGCAACGGGTCCGACTCGCCGCAGCTCGACCGGCGGGCACTCATCGAGGAGATGCCGGACTGGGAGAAGCGCTTCCGCGCGCCCCGGGTGTCCCTGCCCGACTGGGCGGAGGACGCGCCGGAGCGCTCCCTTTTCGTGTCGAACGCGACCGGGACGTACGAGCTGTACGCCTGGGACCGGGCGACCGGCGGGCAGCGGCAGGTCACCGATCGGCCGAACGGCACGACGGACGGCGTGCTCTCGCCGGACGGGCGCTGGATCTGGTGGTTCGACGACAAGGACGGCGACGAGTTCGGCGTCTGGCGGCGGCAGCCCTTCGAGGGCGGCGCCGACGAGGTGGCCGTGCCCGGCCTCGGGGCGTCGTATCCGGCGGGGCTCGCGCTCGGCCGGGACGGCCGCACGGCGATCGTGGGGCGCTCGACGGACGAGGACGGTACGACCCTGCACCTGGCCCGCGCCGGCCAGGTGACGGAGATCTACCGGCACCGCGAGTCGGCGGGCGTGGGCGACCTCTCCCACGACGGCTCGCTGATCGCCCTGGAGCACACCGAGCACGGCGACGCGATGCACTCGGCGCTGCGCGTGCTGCGCCCGGAGGGCACGACGGTCGCCGAGCTGGACGACACCAAGGGCGGGACGGTCGAGCTGGGCCTCGAGGTGCTGGGCTTCGCCCCGGTCGACGGGGACACGCGGCTGCTCGTCGGCCACCAAAGGCGCGGCCGGTGGGAGCCGCTGGTGTGGGACGTGGCGACGGGCGAGGAGTATGACCTGGCGCTCGACCTGCCCGGCGACGTGAGCGCCGAGTGGTGCCCGGACGGCGGCGGCCTGCTCGTGGTGCACGCCTTCGAGGCCCGCAGCGAGCTGTTCCGCTACGACCTGGCCACCCGCGAGCTGACGAGGATCCCCACCCCGCCCGGCACGGTCTCCGGCGCGACCGCCCGCCCGGACGGCAGCGTGGAGTACCTGTGGTCCTCGGCGGCCGAGCCCTCCGCGGTCCGCTCGACGCACGGCGGGGTGGTACTCGACCCGCCCGGCATGAAGTCGCCGGGATCGGTGCCGGTGGAGGACGTGTGGGTGGAGGGCCCCGGCGGCCGTATCCACGCCCTGGTGCAGAGGCCCGCGGGCGCGACCGGGCCGCTCCCCACGGTCTTCGACATCCACGGCGGCCCCACGTGGCACGACAGCGACTCCTTCGCCGCGGGCCCGGCCGCCTGGGTCGATCACGGCTACGCGGTGGTCCGGGTCAACTACCGCGGCTCGACGGGCTACGGCCGGGCCTGGACGGACGCGCTGAAGCACCGGGTGGGCCTGATCGAGCTGGAGGACATCGCGGCGGTCCGCGAGTGGGCCGTCGGCTCGGGACTGGCCGACCCGGCCCGCCTGATCCTCACCGGCGGCTCCTGGGGCGGCTACCTCACCCTGCTCGGTCTCGGCACCCAGCCCGACCTGTGGGCGCTGGGCATCGCCGTGGTCCCGGTCGCCGACTACGTCACGGCGTACCACGACGAGATGGAGGCGCTGAAGGCCATGGACCGCACCCTGCTCGGCGGCACCCCGGAGGAAGTGCCGGAACGCTTCGAGGCCTCCTCGCCGCTGACCTACGTCGACCAGGTCAAGGCGCCCGTCTACATCTCCGCCGGGGTCAACGACCCGCGCTGCCCGATCCGCCAGATCGAGAACTACGTCAAGCGCCTCGCGGCGCGCGAAGCCGTCCACGAGGTGTACCGCTACGACGCCGGCCACGGCTCCCTGGTCGTCGACGAACGCATCAAGCAGATCCGCCTGGAACTGGACTTCGCGGAGCGGCATCTGCCGAAGTAGGGCAGGTGCGGGGCGCAGGTGGCCCAGGACCGCGCATCCTGAGCCACCTGTGTCCGCCCCGCCCACCTCCTACGTTCCCTGCGTCCTCGTCTGCTCCCGCGACCTGCGGCCCAGCAGCTCCGCCAGCCCGCGCCGGGTCGCCGCGAGCACCACTCGATCCTCCTTCCGCAGGACATGGGTGCCGGGCAGGTTCCACACCAGCCCCGAGCCCCGGTCCGGGTGCTCGGCCGCCGCCTCCGGCGCGGCCGGCTCCCGCCGTCCGTCCGGGGTCATTCCCACGTCGAGTGCCAGCACCCGCCAGTACCCCGGCCGGAAGGCCTCCGCGAGCGTCCTGCCCTCCAGCTGCGGATGCCCACCCACGTCCACGGACGCGAACAGCAGCACCCGCCGCTCCACCGGAATCGCCCCCAGGATCTGCCGGCCGGACATCGCACCGGCGAACGCGGGTGCCGCCAGGTGCGTCACGCTCCGGCTGCGCGTCAGCGCGTGCGGGTGCGCGGCCCGCAGGGTGCGGTACACCGCGGTGGCGAAGTCGTCGTCGTACAGGCGCAGCACCACCCGCAGGTCGGGGCGCACGGACCGCGCGTACAGCACGGCCTCCAGATTCGTCGTGTCCGCGCTGGTCACGGCGAGCAGCGCGTGCGCGCGGTGGATCTTCGCGGCCTCCAGCACGCCCTCCTGCGTGACGTCCCCGAGCACCACCGGAACCCGCAGCCGCCGCGCCGTGGCCACACCGCGCGCCTCCGGGTCCGACTCCACGCACACCACGGGGATGCGCAGCTCCCGCAGCCGCGTCAGCACGCGGGTGCCGATCTTGCCGAGCCCCAGCAGGACGACGTGCCCGCCGAGCCCCCGCGGCGGCCTGCGCAGCGCGGACGCCGACCGGAACGTGCCCAGCGCCTCCAGCACCGCCGCCAGCAGCACGGGCAGCAGCAGCACACCCACCAGCCCGGTCAGCAGTTGCAGGAGCTGCCGTCCGACCGGTTCGCCGAGCGCGGGGTCGTCGATGGCGAACAGGTCGAGCAGCGTCAGGTACACCGCGCCCAGCGGATGGACCCCGGCCACCACCCACAACGCCACCGCGAGCGCGAACACACACGCCACCAGACCCGCCACCGTCCACCGCAGCCGCCGCGAGAACAGCGACGTCAGCGGCGGCACGGCGGCCGCCACCACGCGCCGGGCGGACAGCGGCTCACCGGCGGCGTAGGAGACCTGCTCCAGCACCACGGTCCCGCGCCCGGTGGCCGCCCGTACCGCCGCCTCGTCCGGCAGCAGCTGCGGCCGCTGGTCGCCGCTGTCCTCGGAACCGTCCGCGCCGGCCGGGTCGCTGGTCGTCGCGGACAGCAGTGCCAGAGTGCACAGTCCGGGGTCGGCGACCTGTCCCGGCGCGGGCGGCGGCCGTTCCACCGCGCGCAGCAGCAGTGCGTCGGTCTGGACGACCTTGCTGGTGCCGACGACGGCACTGGCGGCCAGCGCGGGGGCGGCGGTGTCCGCGTCGGACAGCACGGTCGTGGACGCGTCGGCGCCCGCCGCGGAGTCGCCGCCGACCGCCAGCGCGGCGGCCTGGTCGAGGAGCTCCTCGATGTGCTGGCCCAGCCGCCGGTTGTACAGGCGCACCACGAGCCGCAGCCGAGGGTTGATGCGGCGGGCGGTCAGGGCGGCGCGGATGTTGGTCTCGTCGTCGTCGTACACCAGGGCCAGCGCCGCCGCCCGCTCCACACCCGCGTCCGCGAGCACGGCATCGGTCAGTTCGGCGGCCTCCAACAGCCGGTCCGCACCGGTGTGTTGGCCACCCGGGCCACCGCCGGTGCCGTTGCCCGCGCCGCCGGCCCCGCCTCCCGCCCGGTTCACGGCCGCGCTCACCACCCGGTCCAGCAGCGTCGACGCCGTACGGCTGCGGCCCACCACCGGTGGCCGCACCGTGCGCTCGGAGGGCGGTACGACCAGCGTCACGTGCTCGCCGTACACCCCCCGCAACTCGGCGGCCAACCGGTGGGCGAGCCCGTCGTCCCCGCACACCACCATGTGCGCGCCCGTGCCGTCCGGCACACCACCCTGATACGGAACGCTCCCCACGAGGGAAGAGACTGCCGTATCGAGAGGGGTGGTTCCACCATCCACCCCGGCTCCCGCACGGTCCCCGCAGGGCCCCTACGAAAATCGTTCCGCGACAGAGCGCGGGGAGAGCGGTCCCGCGGGAGAATCGGAGCATGGGATTCCGCTTCGGTCGGGCAATCCCTGCACGGGGATGGTCCGTATATACGGATGTGTCGAGATTCTGGTTCCCCGTGGGCCGGCTCCCGGACGAGGCTCTGCTGTCCGGGCTGGCAACCGGTGATCCGGAACTCGCGGTCAGTTTCGTACGCAGGTTTCAGCACCGGGTCTTCGGTGTCGCCGTCGCGGTCACCGGGGATCCGCAACTAGCGGAGGACATCGCTCAACAGACATTCGAGCGGGCGTGGCGGCACGCACAGATCTACGACTCGCGCCGCGGGTCGGTGACGACCTGGCTGACCACCATCGCCCACAACCTCGCCATCGACGCCGTGAGGTCACGGCGTCAGGAGCCGGTGGCGCCGGAGGACCTCGACGCGATCCTGGACGTCGTCAGCGACACCCCCGAGCGGCACGCGCTGGCCGACGAGGCGTCGACCCGGCTGCGCGCAGCCGTGGCCGAGCTGCCGCGCGAACAGGGCCGTGCCCTGGTGATGGCCGGCATCTACGGCATGACCGCCCAGCAGATCGCCGACTGGGAGCACATTCCGCTGGGCACCGCCAAGACACGGGTCAGGACGGCGATGGGGAAGCTGCGCACCACCCTCGCCTCCTTCCAGCGAGGCGACCATGGCCAGTGAGTTCAGCTGCGAGAAGCTCCGCGAGATCGGTGCCGAGCTCGCGCTGGGCGTGCTGCCCGGCCGCGAGCGGGCCGGTGCCGTCGCGCATCTCGAGAGGTGCGCGGACTGCCGCGAGTACATCGGACAGCTGACTCTGCTGGGCGACCGGCTGATCGGGCTCCTGCCGGGCAGCGAGCCGCCGGTCGGGTTCGAGAGCCGGGTGGCGCAGGCGCATACGCAGAGGGCGGCGCACGAGGGGCGTCCACACGCCCGGGCGCCGGGGATCCCGCGTCCGGGCGTGCTCGGCCGGATACGGCCGCGGGTCGCCGCCGTCGCGGGCGCGGTCCTCATCGCCGTCGGCTTCGGCGGCTGGGCGGTCGGCACGGCGATCGAGTCCACCGTGGCCGGGCCCGCCTCGACCGCCGCCGTCGGGTCGGGCATGCTGTGGGGCGGTTTCACCTCAGCCGACGCGGCCGCAAGGCCGGCCGGCGAGGTCTACGCCCACCCCGGCTCCCCGGGCTGGATCTACATGAGCGTCGACCTCACCAAGACCGGCGCCCCCCACGAGGGCAAGGTCACCTGCCGGCTGGTGCGCAAGGACGGCACCACCGTCCGCGTCGGTGAGTTCACCCTGCACCAGGGCCGCGGCTCCTGGGGCGGCCCGGCCACCGTCGACCCCGCGAAGCTGGCCGGCGCGCGGTTGATCGCCCCCGACGGCATCGTGCTGGCCAGGGCCCACTTCGCCACGGGCGAGGAGACGTCCTGAGGACTGCCGGTCGAGGACTGTCGAGGACTGCCGGTCAGGGCGGGCGGCTGCCAGGGCCTCTCGTTCGCGATCCTCCCCCACTGCCTGAAGGGCGTGGGAGGTGCCCCCATCACCGGACCCCGCTCCCTGATCCGGCCTGATCCAAACGAAAGACCCTGATGCTGTGACCGGAAGGGTTCACCGGCTCGCGACGCCCGGTACGGCACCTCGCCGCGTTGTCGCATCACCCGAGTACGTCCAGTACGCGGGCGAGTACGTCCAGTACGCGGGCGGCGCTCCGCCTTGCGATGCTCCCCCACTGCCTGAAGGGCGTGGGAGGTGCCCCCGGCACCGGACGCCGCGAGCTTCCCGGCAAACCTTCCCGGTCACACCACTAGCCGACCGGGCGGGCCGGGGCCGGAAGCACCGAACCCAGGGCCGTGGCCAGTTCGGAGAGCGTGGGCCGGTCCGCCGGGTCCAGGCTCAGACAGCCGTCGACGGCCTCAGCGAGCGCGCGCGGCAGGCGCCGTCGCGACGCGACCGGCGGGGCGGCGTCCTCCAACTGCGGACACCGGAGGTCGCCCGCGCTGTCCTCGCTCTCGTCCTCCCCGCCCGAGGGGAAGGGCACGTCACCGCAGGCCGCCTCGTACAGCGTGACGCCGATGCCCCACACGTCGGCCGCGGCCGTCAGGAGCCCGCCGCGCGCCTGCTCAGGCGAGCGGTAGCACAACGTGCCCGTCCCGCGCGGCGCGTTCCCGGGCGGCCGGGCCACGCTGAGGTCGAGCACCTTGACGTGCCCGCGGTCCACGACGATGTTGGACGGCTTGAGGTCCAGGTGGAGCAGGCCCCGGCCGTGCAGGTAGTGCACCGCGGAGCACAACTGCACCCCGAGGAGCGCCACGTCGGTGGCGGCCGGCCGGCGCCGCAGCCGGCCGAAGAGGTGCGCGAGCGTCTCCCCGGTCAGCGTCTCCATGACGACGAGCGGCTCGGGCGCCGCGAAGGTCTCGTACGCGCGAACCAGGTGCGGGTGGGTGAAGTCGCGCAGCCACCTGCCCTCCCGCAGCAGCTCGCGGCCCAGTCCCGGATCGTCGCGCAGGTCTGGGCGCAGCACCTTGATGACGCAGCGGCAGGCCCGTTCCTCGCTCCAGGAGTCGTACAGGTCGAGCCAGCCCGTGCGGGCCAGGTGGCCGAGGATCTCGTAGCCGGGGACCGGGCGGGTGCCCGCGGGCAGCGGCGGCCCCAGGGCCGTCTGCGTGACGGCGGTCATGACAGCACCGTGCCCTGCGGCGGTGGCCCCGCGGGCGCGGCCGTGCCGTGCAGCCGGTGCAGCCGCGCGTACGTGCCGCCGCGCACGAACAGTTCGTCGTGGGTCCCGGACTCGGTGACCCGGCCGTGGTCGAGCACCACGATCCGGGTGGCGTCGCGGACCGTGAGCAGGTTGTGGGAGATGACGACGGTGGTGCGGCCGGCCATGAGCCGGCGCAGCGGGTCCATGATCCGGCGGCCCGACAGGGCGTCCAGGCCGGTGGTGGGCTCGTCCAGCAGCAGCACGGGCGCGTCCCTGACCATCGCGCGGGCGATGGCCAGCCGCTGGCGCTGCCCGCCGGACAGCGTCCGGCCGCGCTGGCCGACCACGGTGTCGTAGCCGTCCGGCAGCAGCCGGATGAACTCGTCGGCGTCCGCGGCGCGGGCCGCCTCGACGATCTCCGCTTCGGTGGCGCCGGGCCGGCCGTAGGCGATGTTCTCCCGCACCGTGCCGTGCAGGACCAGCGTCTCCTGGAGCACCACCGCGACGCTGTCGCGCACATCGGTCAGGGACAGCTCGCGCAGATCGGTGCCGTCGAGGCGGACGGCGCCCCGGTCGGGGTCGTAGAACCGCAGTTGCAGCTTGGCCACTGTGGACTTCCCGGCCCCGCTCGCGCCCACCAGGGCCAGGGTCTCGCCGGGGCGGACGCGGAACGACACGTCCGACAGGGCCCAGCGGGACGTGCCGGGATAGCGGAAGGACACCCCGTCGAACTCGACCTCGCCACGGGCCCGGCCGATCCGCCGGGCATCCGGGGCCTCGCGGACCTGGGGCCGCTGGTCGAGCAGCTCCACGATGCGTTCGGCGGAGGCGGAGGCGGCGTAGAAGGTGGGAGCGAGGCGGGACAAGTCGCGGACCGGGCCGTAGAGCTTGCCGATCAGCGCCAGGAAGACCAGCAGCCCGCCCAGGGTGAGCTGGCCCTGGGTGAGTTTCCAGGTGCCGAGTCCCATGACGGCGAGGCCGCCGCACACCTCGATGAGCTCCACCAGCGGCCGGTAGACGGCCCGGATCCGCGTCGAGGCCATGGTTGCGTGGAAGCGGCCCAGGTTCTCGCGCTCGAAGCGGTGCTGCTCCCAGTCCTGCCGGTTGTACGCCTGGACCAGGGTCACGTTGCCCAGCGACTCCTCGGCGACCGCGCTGAGCGAGCCGCTGCGGCGCCTGCGCTCCCGCGACGCCTGCTTGGTCAGCCGGGAGAAGTGGCGGGCGGCGCCCCAGAACAGCGGCACGATGACGATCGCGAGGAGCGTGAGGTCCCAGCTCAGATAGAAGAGCAGTCCGAGGAAGACGCCCAGCTGCAGCAGGTTGTAGAACACGTCCGTCACGCCGGAGAGCAGGAACGTCTCGACGGAATCCACGTCCCCCGTGATCCGCGACAGCACGTCCCCCAGCCGCCGCCGTTCGAAGAACCCGAGCGACAGCCCCTGGACGTGCCGGAAGACGTCGGCACGCAGGGAGAGCAGGAAGCGTTCGCTGACGTACGCGGAGGTCACGTCGTCGGCGAACCCCAGGATGCCGGAGAGGAGGATGAGTCCGACGTACGTGGGCGCGATCCAGAGGAACGGGTGCAGGTTCCGCGGGACGAGCACCTCGTCCACCATGATCTTGAAGAGCCACAGTTCGGCCCCGTCGACGAGGGGGCCCGTCGCGCTGAGCAGGAGGAGCGGCGCCAGCCAGCCCCGGCGCCCGCGGGTGTAGGGCCAGAAACGCCGGAACACCTCGCGCAGGGCCAGTGGCGGGGCGGCCGTGACCACGGCCTGCTGATCCGTGCCCACCGACAGCAGACGACTCAGGACATACTGACGGAGCGGACCGGCTCCTTGGGGCTCCGGTCCGCTCCGCTCCGACTCAGCTGGGGTGGCCAAAGTCAGTCACCAGCGGTGGCCCCGCGACCCGCGGTGGTCGCCGTGTCCGCTACGGCCGCCGTGGCCGTGGCCGCCGTGGCCGCCGTGGCCGCTGTGACCGCCATGACCGCCGTGGCCGCCGTGACCGCCGTGGCCGCCGTGGCCGCCGCGATCACGGTCCAGGGCGGGGAAGAGTGCATTGAAGATCGCCATGGCATTCCTCCTGATGGAACGTGTCTCCTAAGGGGGTACGTCCCGGATCAGGATTCAGATGGCGTTTTAGGTCAAAACGGGGCAAATACCTTGCGGCGGGGTGCGGAGCACGCTGCGGCACGCGCTGTGAAAGGCGCTGTGGGACGCGCCCGGCGGGACCGGGCGCGCGTCTGCTTCGGTGTGCGCGTCCGCTTCGGCGCGCGCCCGGTCACAGCCCGCAGGAGCCGCGGTCCAGGTGGAAGTACCGGGCGTTGGCCCAGCGGCACAGCCGGATGCCGACGGCGACGCCGACGATGGTCACCAGAGCGGGCAGGTAACCGCCGGCGACCTGGGTGATCGGGATCGCGGGGCAGCCGCCCGAGATCGCCCACCCCGTACCGAACAGCACCGCGCCGGGGATCACACCGGCGTGGATGCGCCCGGGGGTCCGGCGCACCCGCAGCAGGGCGAACGCGACCACGATGATCGCGACGGCGCCCGCGAAGGACAGGAACATCCGCAGGTCCTGGAAGGTGAACATGCGGTTCAGCTCGGCGTAGTCGCCGAAGCCGATGTTGGAGACGGTGAAGCCGAGGGCCAGGCCGGTGATGATGTTGGCGAGCAGGATCGCGCCCCGGGTACGCATCAGATCACCTTCCACAGGAGGAACGACACCGCGACGGCGGTACCGAAGAACACGGCGGTCGCGACGATGCTGACCGGGCGCAGCCGACCGCAGCCGTTCAGCCCGTGCCCGGAACTGCAACCGCCGGCCAGCCGGGTGCCGAAGCCGACCAGTACGCCCCCCAGGAACAGCAGGACGACCATGGTGATCGGATCGCCGGTGACCAGGTCCCGGAAACCGGGGCCCATGTCGTAGCGGAGCTCGAACCGCCCGGACACGAGCGAGGCGATCAGTCCGCCCAGGAAGATCGACACCAGCAGGGCTCCCTGGGTGACCAGCGGGGCGGGGCGCTGGCTCGTGAGCGGGCCCTCGGTCGCCACGGGTTCGACGTGCGGCGCCGCCGACGGCTGCGGCGACCCGTACGGGGCCTGCGGGTCGGCGTACGAGGTCTGCGGGTCGGCGTACGGGGCCTGCTGGTCGGCGTACGGGACCTGCGACCGCTGGGGCGAGGCCGGTGCGCCGGGCAGCGTTCCGAAGTGCTCCGCGGTGGCCGCGGCGAGAGCTTCGGCAAGCGCCTGATCGTCGGCGAACTCGTCGTCCATCTGCTCGAGACGGCGTTCGCTGCGCCAGTGCAGCACCCGGTCCCAGGCCGACGACACCCCGAAGGAACGATCGGTGGTGAGGGTGTAGTTGACGGTGACCAGAGCGAGCCCGACCGCGCCCGCCCACCAGGGCCAGTAGTTCATGCGGGACCTCTCATCCAGTCGGCGAGCCGACCCCACAAGCCGCGCTTCGCACGGGGTGCCTGCCTCGAGTGCCGAGCGGGGCGGTGCGGGGGCTGGGGAGTCGGTGCGTGGGGTGACGGTTGGTGAGACTGGGCCGGTGCCGGGGGCGCTGCCCCGAACCAGGCGGTGCTCTCGGGTTGTTCGGGTCCAGGTGAGGCCGGCTCAGGCGGTCCGGCCGGTACCGGCCGGGACCACGCGTCGGGCTGCGGCTGCGGAGCCTGCCGGGGTGCCTGCGTGCGGTTGGTCGCGCTGGACCGGCTCGCACCGGTCGCGCCTTCGAGGTGCCGCGCGATCGCTCCGTTGGGCAGCAGGCTGATCGGCACGCGCTCGCCGGTGAGCGACAACTGGTAGCGGGCACAGTCGTGCCACTGGTCCGCGCTGTCGCAGTAGTAGTCGCGCCAACCCTGCAAGCTGGCCCTGAGCAGGGGGAAAAGGGGGCATCCCACGGCGTGCGAGCAACCCACGTTGCTCCCTCCTGACCGGCGCAGACCGCCCGTGCACAAGGGGTCGGTCGCCGTTTCCTGGTTCTTGTCCTTGCCGCGCCCGCACGACGATCAAAAGCGTCGGGGGAATGTCGGCACAGAGCCGTATTGTGACCGCCAGTCACCGCGTTCAGGCGTGATGGAACCACTTTCCCGGTGCCCTGGGCAACCCGACTGAGTTTTCCGGCCGAACCGCTTGACATTGTTCAGTGAGATGCGCCACGCGAAAGGTCTGTTCGCCTACCTCTGATGTCCGGATATTTGCCGGTCGACGGCGGGGCCTTGATCGCGATTAGGTCTCATGATCCCGACCGCTACGGGTCTGAGTCGGTTGCTTGTGGAGAGGGTGCGAATGTTCGACAGGGTTGTGATGGGGTCGTGAATATCGCAGATCAGCCCGCCCTGAGGCAACGCGGAGATCATCACCACTTACGGAATGCGAGCCCCTTTCGAACACTTCACCTGAATCCGACCGACGACCCGGACGGGAAAATTCGGCACCCGCGGCACTTTCCCGGCCATCGAATTCCCCCGTCCCGCGCGGGAGACGGCCCGCCAGAACGCAGGCACGCAGACGAACCCGTGCTCCATGGGTGCCTTCACTACGGATGAAGTTCGGCTCGGCCAGCAGGTCCGTCAGCATGAAGGCCGACTCGGTGACCGACTGCGCGCGCGCCGGTATTCTCAACTCCGGGGCCGCAGAGGGCTCGTAGGGGCCGACGTGTCAACCCGGGCAGGTCACCCCGCCGCCCGCCGGGCGTACAGCCCCTTGGCATCACGCGCCGAGGCCTCGACCGGTGTCACCACAGGAACTTCCAAGAAGGCGGCGCCGTCGGCCTCGTGCCGGACCCGGACCGTGGCGCGCGTCCACGTACGGAGCGCCGACTTGCCAGTTGGCCCAGCGTTCCGCAGCGGGCGCGAACCACGCGAGCGGCGAGATCTCCTGCGGCGATGAGGTTGGCCGCTGGCGATCAGTTGGAGGAGCGCGGGCTCGTCTTCTCCTCGGCCGTCGGCAAGCTCCCACGCAAAGCAGGTGCACCACCTGCTCATGTGAGTTCAGAGCGCGTAGCCACATGATCGGACGACCGGGCTCGAGTTCCGGCGAGCGGTTCGGGATCAGGTGGCGCTGCAAGCAGCGGCCCCCGACCACCGAGCGTGGCCGGGGGCGGCTGCTGTGGTGCTCTGGCTCAGAGCGCCTTGTCGTTGACGAAGAGCTTGGCCGGGCCGCTGGAGGTCCTTACGCCGGTCTCGATGTTGCCGTATGTGGTCGCACCCTCGGTGATCACGCCGTCGGTGATGCTGTCTGGCGTGATCGCGCCGTCGATGATGGCGCCGTCCGTGACGGGGCCCTCGGTGATCGCGCCGGGCGTGATGACGTCGCTGAGAGCCGTGATCTTGCCGGCGTTGGCGCTGCGAAGGCAGTCGTCCGGGTTCTCGCCCGGAGCCGAGTCCCACTCGCCCCACTGCACATCGGTCACGGGCTGGAACGCATAGTCGCCGAACCGGTATTCACCGAACTTGTAGTCACCGAACGACCAGTTGCCGAACGACCAGTCACCGAACGACCAGTCACCGAAGGAGACCGGGGAGTTCCAGCTGGTGGCCCCGGCCTCGTACGACGGGTCCCCCTTCCAGCCCTTGAGGATGAAGCCGGTGTACTGGTTGGCCTTGCGGGCCTCGACGTTGATGTCGTAACCGAGGCTGCCGGTGAGGACGCCGGTACGGCTGCCGGCCCGGGTGCCCTCACGGGAGGCGTCCCGGCTGCCCTCGCGGATGCCGACGTGCGAGACGGTCCGGGTGCCGACGCGCTCGCCGTCGCGCACGCCGTCGCGGTGGAACGTCTTGGTGCCGTTGCCGTTGCCGTTGCCGTTGCCGTTGGTGTAGGTGCAGGTCAGATCCTGCGATACGACCTGGGTGGCTACCTGGGCGCCGGTCTGGGTCCCCAACTGGATGCCGACCTGCGAGCCGATTTGCGAGCCGGCCTGGGTGACCTCCTGCGACAACGACTGGGACGTCGGTTGCTTGGCCGTGAACGCGAGGCTCTTGCTGTCGACGGCCTTCTGAAGCGCCGCGTTGTTGTAGCCGAGGGCGGTCTGGACGTCGCCCTTGCCGATGAAGCCGGCGCCCGTGGTCGGGTCGAAGTCGACCGATGCCGAGGCGGGGGTCGTGCCGAGAGCCATCGCCGCCACAGAGACCGCGACGCTGCTGATGAGTATGCCGCGAATGCGCATGTGTACCGGATCTTTCGTCGTGCCGTCAGTTTCTGTGCCATTACTGGCGTTTGAGGTCCCGTCGGTGCGCCTCTCCTCCGGTCGCTGGCTGTGCGGCTGGGACAGCGGCCTGCGCCGCAGGGTCAATTGGTGCAGCAGGTGAAGAGAAAGTGAAGGCCACATGAAGCCTTCTTGACCATCTTGTGACGGGTGTTCAATTGGCGAGCCGAGTTCCCTGCACGATCCGGCACGGGTCCGGCACGGCCGTCTGCCCCGCGCGGCCTGACTCGCCGGTCTACTGACCAGCCCTCCCGCTGGCCGGCGGACCTGAAGAAGCCCACGGCTCTGACCAGCAGACGCCGTGGGCTTCTGTCGTTGCCGGCCGGCGTCGCGTGACCTCGGGCGGCGCAGGGACGGCCCAGGACGGCCGAAGAGGCCGCCGCTGTGGCACGGCCACGGTCCCGACTGTTCAACCGTTCGGTCCTCACCGTCCTCCGAATGAGTTCGGTGGTGATCGCTACCGGCCTGGACGACGTTCGTGCAGGTCAGAGAGTGGGCGTCGATTGGTCTTGCGCGGTGTCGCGGGGGCCGGGAGCGAATCGGCTCCCAGATGGCTCCCGAGGACTGCGACAGCGCAGATCGTGTTCAGCTCGGCGACTGCTTCGTTGTCCGGTGCCAGGTTGCGCAAGGTGTGCGGCATGGTCCGGGCACTGGGCCCACCAGTATGCTGCCGGGCTACCGCCTCGGCACGACCGAGGCGTCGGCAATGGCCACGTGGCCATCCACGGCCGGGAGGCCATCGTTACCTCACTGACAGCCGTGAGACCCTGCGCAACCTGATCCTCGACATCAAGGCGGGGAAGGCCGACCACCTTCTGTGGAGTCTGCCCGCGACGGTCAGAAGATCTTCGCTCCGATCCGGCCGACGATGGTGAAGGCATGTGTGCCGTAGACGGCGAAGATCGCAACGGCGGCGAGGGCGAGGACTCCGAGGGGAGCGGCCCAGGTGAGCCGGATTCTCATGCGTGCTGCCTTCCTTGCACGGGTTCGGGTTGTGCCGTGGTTCCGACGGTCAGAACGGTGTCACAGCGGTCGCGGACCGCGTCGTTGTGGGTGGCGATGACGACGGCGCAGCCGTCCTCGCTCATCGCGCGGAGGATGTCGACGACCAGGTTGGTGTTGTCGTGGTCGAGCGCACCCGTGGGCTCGTCGGCCAGGACGAGGGCGGGTTGCTTGACGATGAGGCGGGCAAGGGCAACGCGCTGCTGTTCGCCGCCGCTGAGCCGGTGGACCTGTTCCTTCTCCCGGCCGACCAGCCCGACGCGCTCAAGGGCTCCGGTGACGGTCGGGGCGTCCGCCCTCTTCCGTCGTGGTTTCATGGCGACTTCGAGGTTGGCGGCGACGGTCGCGTTCTCGATCAGGGCGTAGTGCTGGAAGAGGTGGCCGAGGACGTCGCGCCGGTAGTGCCGGGAGGCGCGCGGCCCGAAGCCTGTGATGTCCCGGCCCTCGTGGCGGATCGCGCCGGAGCTCGCGGTGTCGAGAAGGCCGAGGCAGTTGAGCAAAGTCGACTTGCCGGAGCCGCTCGGGCCGACCAGCGCGCGACGCGGTGGCCTGATCAAGTTCGTTTGGCCCCCTGTTTGGCCCCCCGAGCACGACAGAGGGCCAATCGCGATCATGCGATTGGCCCTCTGACCAGCGTCGGGGTGGCGGGATTTGAACCCACGACCTCTTCGTCCCGAACGAAGCGCGCTGCCAAGCTGCGCCACACCCCGATGTCGCTACTTGTCGCGGCGACGACGTTTACTTTAGCCCACTGGTGGCCAGAGGCGAAATCCGGTTTTGGCGCGGCGGCGGACCGGGTTCGGGCGGGTGTGGTCGACGGCTACGAGGAGGAGGGCCAGGGCGTAGAAGGAGAGGCCCAGGAGGAGGGAGTTGGCGAGGACGTGCTTGTAGCCGTGCTGGGAGACGTCCAGGAAGGGGTGGAGGTAGCGGTCGGGGGCGCTGGCGGGAAGCAGTTCGCCGCGGGTGAGGGAGAGGACCAGGTAGGCCAGGGGATAGAGCAGCCACGGTGCGGCCTGGTGCAGGTGGAGGCGGTCGGGCGCGGTGAGCAGGAGCCAGTCCAGGAGGGCGGCGATCGGGGCCGCCGTCAGCAGGATCAGGGTGGCTCCCTTCTGCCAGAGCGGGTGGGTGCCGGGCTCGCCCGTGATCGAGAACGCCGGCGACGTCCGGGTCAGGACTACATGGTGCACGAGAGCCGTGATCATGGCGTAGAACACGGCTGCTCCGGTCAGCCAGGCCGGCAGGGGCTGGCGGGCTGTCGAGGCCCTGCGGGCCGAGAGGAAGAGGACCAGGGCCAGGAGGATGTTGCTCTGGATCGCGAACGCGCTCAGGACGCGGGTCGGGGAGCCGAGGTGCAGTTCCACGGCCACGGCGGCCGTGATCGCCGCGGCGGTGAGGTGACGGTAGGCCGCCGCCCAGACGTGGCGGGTGGGCGCCACGACGGCGGCCGGGGGGACGAAGGGGGTGGGCATCAGCTTGACGATGCCCGGGATCACGGGGAGCTCCGGTATGTCCCGAGGAATGGAAGGTGTCGGAGGTATCTCCGGCGCCTCGGGCGGTTCGGGGGTCTCGGCGGCCATGCCCTCACGCTAGGGAGGGTGGACATAGGGGGCGATTCGGGTAGCCCGTTCGTGTTACGGATTGCCGTGCCGGGGGGAGGGGGATCCGCCCCCGGTTCCGGGTCCGTACCCGTTGGAAACCATCCCCGACCCCCAGTCCCGCACCGCTACCGCGTCACTGCCGTTCCACCAGTGTCAGCAGCGTCGCCTCCGGCGGGCAGGCGAAGCGGACCGGGGTGTAGCGGTTGGTGCCGCAGCCGGCTGAGACGTGCAGGTAGGACGTGCGGCCCTCGGCGGTGTGGGTGGAGAGGCCCTTCACGCGGTCGGTGTCCAGGTCGCAGTTGGTGACCAGGGCGCCGTAGAAGGGGATGCAGAGCTGACCGCCGTGGGTGTGGCCGGCCAGGATCAGGGGATAGTCGTCGGCCGTGAAGGCGTCCAGGACGCGCAGGTACGGGGCGTGCACCACGCCCATCGAGAAGTCCGCCGCGGTGGACGGGCCGCCCGCCACCCTCGCGTAGCGGTCCCGCTTGATGTGCGGGTCGTCCAGGCCCGTCAGCTCCACCGAGAGGCCCTCGAGCTTGAGGGTGCCGCGAGTGTTCGTGAGGTTGAGCCAGCCGGCCGCGTCGAAGCCGTCGCGCAGGTCCTCCCACGGGTTGTGGACCACTCCCACGGCGGGCGCGTTGCCGTTCAGGCCGTGCCGACCGGTGGCCTTCTCCAGCAGGTAGCGGGCGGGGTTGCGCAGCTTGGGGCCGTAGTAGTCGTTGGACCCGAAGACGTACGCGCCCGGGAACTCCATCAGCGGGCCGAGGGCGTCGAGGACCTCCGGCACGCCTTCCGGGTCGGACAGGTTGTCGCCCGTGTTGATCACGAAGTCGGGGCGCAGTCCGGCGAGCGAGCGCAGCCAGCGCTGCTTCTTGCGCTGGCCGCCGACCATGTGGATGTCGGAGACCTGAAGGACGCGCAGGGGGCGCATGCCGGAGGGCAGGACAGGGACCGTCACCCTCCTCAGGCGGAAGGAGCGGGCTTCGAACCCCGCAGAGTAAAGGAGACCGGCGGCCGCGACCGCCGTGATGCCCAGGGGTACTCCGTATCGCGCGCGCATGTGTCCATCGTCTCAGGCCGTGCCGTGCGGCGGAAATCGCCGGTGGTCCGCGGCGGAGCCAACGGGCGGGCCCCGCCCGGAGATCGGCGTTCCCCCGGGCTCCGTAAATCGGCGCGCGGGTGCCTTGCCGTTCCTGCGACAATCAAACCCATGACCACGCTCAAGTCGAAGCTGCACGATGACCTCAACGCCGCGATCAAGGAGCGTGACGAGCTCCGCTCCTCGACGCTCCGGCTGACGCTCGCCGCGATCACCAAGGAGGAGGTCGCGGGCAAGGAGAAGCGTGAGCTCTCCGACGACGAGATCCTCAAGGTGATCACCAAGGAGGCCAAGAAGCGCCGGGAGGCGGCCGAGGCCTTCGCGCAGGGTGGTCGTGCCGAGTCGGCCGAGAGGGAGAAGGCGGAGGGCGAGGTGCTCGCCGCGTACCTGCCCAAGCAGCTGTCCGACGAGGAGCTGGACCGGATCGTCGCCCAGGCCGTGGAGGAGGCGAAGGCCGCCGGCGCGGAGGGGCCGCGGGCCATGGGCGCGGTCATGAAGATCGTGAACCCCAAGGTCGCGGGCCAGGCCGAGGGCGGCCGCGTCGCCGCCGCGGTCAAGAAGCTTCTGGCCGGCTGACCCGGCCGGTCCTCGGGGACGGACCCGGGTACGCACGACGAAGGGGCGCCGGCGGATGGCCGGCGCCCCTTCGTCGCGGCGGCGGGGGACCGAGCCCCCGCCGCTTTCCCGTCAGCCGCGGCGTCCTCCGTTGCCGTTGCCGCGCGGTCCGCCGTTCTGGCCCTGGAAGAAGCCGTCCGGGACGGAGAAGGACGGGTTCGGGGAGGGGCCGCCGTCGTTGTTCCCGCCGTTCCCGTTCCCGTCTCCCCCGTCCCTGCCCTTGTGCTCGTCCTGCTCCTTGGGCGCGTCCGGGATGTCGACGAGGTCGAACGACGGGGCGTCCTTGCCCGCCAGCGCACCCGACATCATGTCGCGCCAGATCGGGCCGGGGACCTGGCCACCGAAGACCTTCTCGTAGGGGGTGCCGCCGATGGTGATGTTGACCATGCGTCGCTGGTGCGCCGGGTCGCCGACCCAGACCGCGCCCGCCATGTTCGGCGTGTAGCCGACGAACCAGGCCGCGTAGCGGAAGTCCGTCGTACCGGTCTTGCCCGCGCTGGCACGGTCGCCGAGGCCGGCCTGCGTGCCCGTACCGTCCTCGACCACACCCTTCAGGAGCGTGTTGATCGTGTCGGCGGTGGTCTCCGACATCGCGCGCGAGCAGGTCGACTTCGGGACGGCCAGGGTCTTCCTCTGGTTGCCGGTGGCCTGAGTGATCGACTCGATGGCGATCGGTGTGCAGTACGCGCCGCGGGAGGCGAACGTGGCGTACGCGCTCGCCATGGTCAGCGGCGACACCTCCTGGGTGCCGAGCGCGATCGAGGGGTTCTGCTCGATCGGCGTGCCGTCCGCGCGCCGCACGCCCAACTTGTTGGCCATGTTTGTCACCGGGCAGATGCCGATGTCGCTGATCAGCTGCACGTAGTACGTGTTGACCGACTTGGCGGTCGCCTCCTTCATGCCGTACGGGCCGACCTCCGACTCGTTCTCGTTGGTGAGATCGGTGCCCTTCGTGTTCACCCAGTTCTTGCCGTCGCAGGCGGCGACCGGGCTCGGGTACGGCATCCGGTAGGGCGAGGAGTACTCCTGAGTCGCGGGCTTGCCGCCCTCGACGGCGGCCGCGGCCACGATCGGCTTGAACGTGGAACCGGGCTGGTAGCCCGCGCCACCGCCCATGGCCTTGTCCACCGAGAGGTTGATCTGGGTCTCGTTCTTGCCGAAGCCGTACGGGCGGGACTGGCCCATGGCGAGGATCTTGCCGGTGCCGGGCTCGACGATGGTTGCGGCCGTGGCCACGGCGTCGCTTGCGTTGACGTGGTCGTGGACGGCCTTCTCCAGGGAATCCTGCGCCTGAGGGTCGAGCGTCGTGCGGATCGTCAGACCACCGCGGTTCCAGATCTTCGCCCGGTCCTTCCGGGTCTTACCGAACACCGGGTCGTTCATGAACACTTCGCGGACGTAGTCGCAGAAGAAGCCCGCGCCCCTGACCGCCGTGATGCAGCCGTTGCGCGGCTGGGTCACGTTCAGGCCCAACGGCTCCTTCTTGGCCTTGTCGGCCTCCGCCTGCGAGATGTCGCCGACACTGGCCATGCGCTGCAGGACGACGTTGCGCCGCTTGGTGGCCTCGGCCTCGTCGTTGACCGGGTCGTAGCGGCTCGGGGACTGGACGATGCCGGCGAGCAGCGCCGCCTCGGGCAGGGTCAGGTCCTTGGCGTGCTTGGAGAAGTAGCGCTGGGAGGCGGCCTCGATGCCGTAGGCCTGCTGGCCGAAGAACGTGATGTTCAGGTAGTTCTCGAGGATCTTCTTCTTGCCCAGGTCCTGTTCGACCTGGATCGCGAACTTCAGTTCCTTGATCTTGCGGCCGATGGTCTGCTGGGTGGCCTCCGCGACCTTCGTCGGGTCGTCGCCTGCCTCCTCGACGAAGACGTTCTTGACGTACTGCTGGGTGAGCGTGGAGGCGCCCTGGGAGACCCCGCCGCTCTGCGCGTTCTTGTTGAGCGCGCGCAGCACGCCCTTCAGGTCGATCGCGCCGTGCTGGTAGAAGCGCGAGTCCTCGATCGCGACGATCGCCTTCTGCATGTACGGCGAGATGTCCTTCAGTTGGACCACCGTACGGTCGCGGGAGTAGACCTGGGCGATCTGCTCGCCCTTGTTGTCCAGGATCGTGGTCCGCTGGCTGAGCGGCGGACGCTTGAGATTGGCCGGGATGTCGTCGAACCCCGCGGCCGACCCCTTGGCGGCCAGGCCCAGCGCGCCGGCCGCGGGCAGTGCGATGCCCGCCATCACGGCTCCCGCGAGCACACTGACACCGAGGAACTTGGCGGCCTGCTGCGTTGGCGACAGACCACCGCCCGAGCGCTTCTTTGGCATGAGGGCAGCCTAATCCGTAGTCATGAGCGTTCCGACGGAGCGGGGCTCCTCGGAATGTTCGAATGCAGGATCGTGACATCCAAGGGAGGCCGGGCAGGCAACGCCTCGACGCGCACGGTGACCGCTCAGGCACGGCTCACCAGCCCACTGTCGAACAGGGCCCCCGGTGCCGCTTGATGCGTGGCAACGTGAGGCGTCTACGTTCTCATTCGCCGGACACGCGTATATGCCTTGGCCTAAGCTGCTCTCGACTGTCACAGCGGTGCGATCACGCATCAGTACGTCCGGCAGCTCCGAAACGTTCCGGCTCCGTTCGACTTTTTTGGTCGGGTGGTCCGCGTGGTGTCGGGGCGCGCGGTCGGGGCGTGTGGGATGCGTGCCTGAATTCACCCTGTGTGTCACCTGGTGTCCGCTGCGGCACACGGTAACTGCCCTACTCTGCCGGGAATGTCGCGCATGTCGCCAGCTCACTCCCCCGGGTGATCTGCCGTTTCCCCATAGTCCGTTCGGACCATTCAAGATTGGGCCCGCTGGGGGTGTTGCGCTGTGCCCACCTTCCGTAACGTCCTCAACTGGCGGCGGTGAATATGCCGCTGCCGCCGTGGGGGAGCCTCGATTCGGGAGAGGACGGCGCCGGTATGGGCTGGGTAACCGACTGGAGTGCGCAGGCGGCCTGTCGCACTACCGATCCGGATGAACTGTTCGTTCAGGGAGCAGCGCAGAACAGGGCCAAGGCGGTGTGCACCGGATGTCCGGTTCGCACCGAATGTCTCGCCGACGCGCTCGACAACCGTGTCGAGTTCGGCGTCTGGGGCGGCATGACGGAGCGTGAGCGCCGCGCACTGCTGCGCCGGCGGCCGACCGTGACCTCCTGGCGCCGGCTGCTGGAGACCGCGCGCATGGAGTACGAGCGGGGCGCGGGACTGGTGTCCCTCGCCGACGACCAGGTGTACGAGGACTACGCGGCGGTGGGCTGAGCGGTGGGCTGAGGCGCCGGCCCTCCTGGACGGTCTGTCTTCCTGCTTCCTGGGCGGCGGAGCCACATCTCCTGGGCGGCGGAGTCGTCCCTCCTGGCGTGTTGCTGGTTCGTCCGTGTGTCCGTGGCCGTTTCGCCGCGGGCAGGGACCGCGGAAGCCCAGGCGGGCGCGCGTCAGGCGCCCGGCTCGGGCAGCTCGCGGCGGTGTTCCGCGAGCCGGTTTCCGATGTCCCGCAGCCCCGCGAGGTCGTGCACATCCCCGGGCAGCGCGGCCACTTCGGCCACCGCCACCTCGGGATGCAGGGCGGTGAAGCGGTCACGCGTGCGCTGCTCGCGGAAGAGCAGCTGCATGCGCTCGGCATGCAGCCTCAGCAGGCCCGCGGTGACCTGGTCGACGGACGGCTCCGGCTCGAAGCCGGCGTCGGCGGTCGCCTCGGGGTCCGCGGTAGGCGCACCGGAATCGGGATGAGCGCTGGGAGAGTCTGAACTTCCGTGCGTTTCGGGAGAGTTACGAAGTCCAGCTTTCCCGTCCCGCTGATCCACAATGCGGGACTCCTCAAGATTTTCCGCGGCGGCGAGCGCCCGCTCGGCCGACAGCTCACCGGCGCCGCTGCCGTGCACTCGGTTGAGCACCAGACCGGCCAGCGGCATCTTCTCCGCGGCCAGCCGCTCCACGAAGTACGCGGCCTCGCGCAGCGCGTCCCGCTCCGGGGCCGCGACCACCAGGAACGCGGTTCCCGGCGCCTGAAGCAGTTTGTACGTCGCGTCCGCGCGGGTACGGAAGCCGCCGAAGGTCGTGTCCATCGCGGCCACGAACGTCTGGACGTCCTTGAGCAGCTGACCGCCCAGCAGCTTGCCGAGCGTGCCGGTCATCATCGACATCCCGACGTTCAGGAACTTCATCCCCGCGCGTCCGCCCAGCTTCGCCGGGGCGGTCAGCAGCCGGATCAGCCGGCCGTCGAGGAAGGAGCCGAGCCGCTTGGGCGCGTCCAGGAAGTCCAGGGCGGAGCGGGAGGGCGGGGTGTCGACGACGATGAGGTCCCACTCGTCCCGGGCCCGCAGCTGGCCCAGCTTCTCCATCGCCATGTACTCCTGCGTGCCGGCGAAGCCCGCGGAGAGCGACTGGTAGAAGGGGTTGGCCAGGATCGCGGCCGCCCGCTCGGGGTCCGCGTGCGCCTCGACGACCTCGTCGAAGGTGCGCTTCATGTCGAGCATCATGGCGTGCAGCTCGCCCTCGCCCTCGGTGCCCTTCACCCGGCGCGGGACGTTGTCCAGGGAGTCGATGCCCATGGACTGGGCGAGCCGGCGGGCCGGGTCGATGGTCAGGACGACCACCTTGCGGCCGCGCTCGGCGGCGCGCAGGCCGAGGGCCGCCGCGGTGGTGGTCTTGCCGACCCCGCCCGAGCCGCAGCACACCACGATCCGCGTCGTCGGGTCGTCGAGCAGTGGGTCGACCTCGAGCACGCGCGTGGGTGCCAGATGACGGGCGCCGTCGTACGCGTGGTGGGAGGTGCGCGCGGTCTCCCGCGCGGGTGCCGGGTCCGGGCTCATGAGATCCCCTGCTTCCGCAGCTCGGTCGCCAGTTCGTACAGGCCCGCCAGGTCCATGCCCTCGGCGAGCAGCGGCAGTTCGTGCAGGGGCAGACCCAGCTCGCTCAGCACGGACCGCTGCTCCTCCTCCAGCGTGTAACGCTCGGCGTACTCCTCGGCCTGTTCCAGCAGCGGACCCACCAGCCGCTCGGCGTTCTGGCCGCTCCGCGCCCCGCCGAGCCCGGCGGAGGACAACGACCGGGCGAGCGCGGTGCGCGAAGCGGTCCGTACGAGTTCCAGGTCGCCCGCGTCCAGCACCTGCGGGCGCACCATGTTCACGATGATGCGCCCCACCGGCAGCCGGGCGGCGCGCAGTTCGGCGATGCCGTCGACGGTCTCCTGGACCGGCATCTCCTCCAGCAGCGCCACCAGGTGAACGGCCGTCTCGGGCGACTTCAGCACCCGCATCACCGCCTGGGCCTGGTTGTGTATCGGGCCGATCTTCGCCAGGCCCGCCACCTCGTCGTTGACGTTGAGGAAGCGGGTGATGCGCCCGGTGGGCGGCGCGTCCATGACGACGTAGTCGTAGACGAACCGTCCGCTGCGCTCCTTGCGCCGCACCGCCTCGCACGCCTTGCCGGTCAGCAGGACGTCCCTGAGTCCGGGCGCGATGGTGGTGGCGAAGTCGATGGCGCCGAGCTTCTTCAGGGCCCGGCCGGCACTGCCCAGCTTGTAGAACATCTGGAGGTAGTCCAGCAGGGCCAGTTCGGGGTCTATGGCCAGCGCGTACACCTCCCCGCCCCCGGGAGCGACCGCGATCTTCCGTTCCTCGTAGGGCAGCGCTTCCGTCTCGAAGAGCTGCGCGATGCCCTGCCGGCCCTCGACCTCGACGAGGAGCGTCCGCTTCCCCTCCGTGGCCAGGGCCAGCGCGAGAGCGGCGGCGACCGTCGTCTTTCCGGTCCCGCCCTTGCCGCTGACGACCTGGAGCCTGCTCACGTATTCGAGACTAACCAGTTCGCGCTCGGGTCACGCAGGAGGCTGTGGACAACCGGCGTCGTGGTCGGCCTCATGCCCCGCCGGCGGCAGGGATACAGTCGGCCCCATGACCAAGTGGGAATACGCAACCGTGCCGCTGCTCGTGCATGCCACGAAGCAGATTCTGGACACCTGGGGCGAGGACGGCTGGGAGCTCGTCCAGGTCGTGCCCGGACCGAACCCCGAGCAGTTGGTGGCCTACCTGAAGAGGGAGAAGCAGGCATGAGCGCGGTCGAGGCGAAGCTGGCGGAGCTGGGTCTGAGGCTGCCGGAGGTCGTGCCGCCGCTGGCCGCCTACCAGCCCGCCGTGCGGTCCGGCGTGTACGTCTACACCGCCGGCCAGCTGCCGATGGTGGACGGCAAGCTCCCGGTGACCGGCAAGGTGGGCCTGGAGGTCACCCCGGAGGAGGCCAAGGAGCTGGCGCGCACCTGTGCGCTGAACGCCCTGGCGGCCGTCAAGTCCGTCGCGGGCGACCTGGACCGTGTCGCGCGCGTGGTGAAGGTCGTGGGCTTCGTCGCCTCGGCGGCGGATTTCACCGGCCAGCCGGGGGTCGTCAACGGTGCCAGCGAGCTGCTGGCCGAGGTCCTCGGGGACAAGGGCGTGCACGCGCGCAGCGCGGTCGGCGTGGCGGTGCTGCCGCTGGACGCGCCGGTGGAGGTGGAGATCCAGGTCGAGCTGGAGCCGTAGTCCGAGCCCGGAACCGGCTCTGACCTCGGTCACCTCTCGAACATTCGCTCACCAGGGGATAGCCTCCGCCCATGGCGAATGGGCAGTGGTTTCCCCCGGACTGGCCGGACCGTATCCGCGCGCTCGCGGACGGCACCCTGACACCGGTCACGCCGAAGCGCGCGGCCACCGTCATGCTCCTGAAGGAGACCGGTTCCGGTCCCGCGGTGCACATGCTGCGCAGACGCGCCTCCATGGCCTTCGCCGGAGGCGCGTACGCGTACCCGGGCGGTGGCGTCGACCCCCGTGACGACGACCACCACGTCCGTTGGACGGGGCCCTCGCGCGCATGGTGGGCCGACCGGCTCGGCGTCGGCGAGAAGGCGGCCCAGGCGATCGTCTGCGCCGCCGTCCGCGAGACCTACGAGGAGGCCGGCGTCCTGCTTGCCGGTCCCGACGCGGACTGTGTCGTCGGCGACACCACGGGTGCCGACTGGGAGGCCGACCGCGCCGCCCTGGTCGCCCGTGAGCTGTCGTTCGCCAAGTTCCTGGACCGCCGGGGCCTGGTCCTGCGCTCGGACCTGCTGGGCGCCTGGACCCGCTGGATCACCCCCGAGTTCGAGCCCCGCCGCTACGACACCTGGTTCTTCGTGGCCGCCCTTCCCGAGGGCCAGCGCACCCGGAACGCCTCCACGGAGGCCGACCGCACGGTGTGGATCACCCCCGCTGAGGCGGCGGCCTCGTACGACCGGGGCGAGCTGCTGATGATGCCGCCCACCATCGCCACCCTGCGCCAGCTGATGCCCTGCGGCAGCCCCGCCGAGGCGCTCACCGCCGCACGGTCCCGCGACCTGACCCCCGTGCTCGCTCAGGCCCGCCTGGTGGACGGTGAGGTGGTCCTGACCTGGCCAGGGCACGACGAGTTCACCAAGCACATCCCGAGCGGCACGGCGCGCGCGTGAGCCGCCGCTGCCGCCCGACCGACGTCCAGGAAGGCCCCCTCGCATGACGGACGCAGCAGCGCTACCCGGACAGCCCCGGGGCGGTGCCCTGGCCGGCCCCGCCACCGCGCGGGCCGTCAACGTCCTCGCGCCCAACGCGTCCCCCATGACCCTGGACGGCACCAACACGTGGATCGTCTCGGAGCCCGACTCCGACCTGGCCGTGGTGATCGACCCCGGGCCGCTGGACGAGGGCCACCTGGCCCAGGTGGTCGCCACCGCCGAGGAGGCGGGCAAGCGGATCACGCTGACCCTGCTGACGCACGGCCACCCCGACCACGCCGAGGGCGCCGCCCGCTTCGCCGAGCTGACCCGCACGCGCGTGCGTGCGCTCGATCCGGCCCTGCGGCTGGGCGACGAGGGTCTGGGCGCGGGAGACGTGATCAAGGCGGGCGGGCTGGAGCTGAGGGTCGTACCGACCCCCGGTCACACCGCCGACTCCCTCTGCTTCCACCTGCCGGCCGACCGCGCCGTGCTCACCGGCGACACGATCCTGGGCCGCGGCACGACCGTCGTCGCGCACCCCGACGGCCGTCTGGGCGACTACCTGGACTCGCTGCGACGGCTCAGGTCCCTCACGGTCGACGACGGCGTCCACACGGTCCTGCCCGGCCACGGCCCCGTCCTGGAGGACGCCCAGGGCGCCGTCGAGTTCTACCTCGCCCACCGGGCCCACCGGCTCGCCCAGGTCGAGACGGCCGTCGAGTCCGGCCACCGGACCCCGTCCCAGGTCGTCGCCCACGTGTACGCCGACGTCGACCGCTCCCTGTGGCCGGCCGCCGAGCTCTCGGTGCGCGCCCAGCTGGAGTACCTCAGGGAGCACGGTCTCATCTGACGGCCGACGGTGGGGGCCCCGCCCGACCGGTCGACGAAGAGGCCCCGTCCCGGCCGGGACGGGGCCCACAGGACCGCGGACGGGTCAGCGCGAGCGCTTCGCGAGGCGCTCCACGTCCAGCAGGATCACCGCGCGGGCCTCCAGGCGGAGCCAGCCGCGCTGGGCGAAGTCTGCCAGGGCCTTGTTCACGGTCTCGCGGGAGGCGCCGACCAGCTGGGCCAGCTCCTCCTGGGTGAGGTCGTGCACCACGTGGATGCCCTCCTCGGACTGCACGCCGAAGCGGCGGGAGAGGTCCAGCAGGGCGCGGGCTACACGGCCCGGAACGTCGGAGAAGACCAGGTCCGACATCTGGTCGTTGGTCTTGCGCAGGCGCCGGGCGACGGCGCGCAGCAGGGCGCCGGCCACCTCGGGCCGCGCGTTCAGCCAGGGCTGGAGGTCGCCGTGTCCGAGGGCGAGCATCTTGACTTCGGTCAGCGCGGTCGCGGTCGCGGTGCGCGGGCCCGGGTCGAACAGCGACAGTTCGCCGATGAGCTCGCCGGGGCCGACGACGGCCAGCATGTTCTCGCGGCCGTCCGGGGACGTGCGGTGCAGCTTGACCTTGCCCTCGGTGACCACGTAGAGACGGTCGCCCGGGTCGCCCTCGTGGAACAACGAGTCGCCTCGTGCGAGTGTCACCTCCGTCATGGAGGCGCGGAGCTCCGCGGCCTGCTCGTCGTCGAGCGCCGCGAAGAGCGGATTGCGCCGCAGAACGTCGTCCACGAGTTCTCTCCTTGTCGACCTGCTCAGAGGATCTTGTTCCCCCGTGTGCCAGGGGTCCGTGTTCCCCATTTTGCCGGACGGTCCAAACAGTGTGATCTGTCACAAGGATGCCGCACTGATGTGCCCGCATACGCGGCAGGGGGCCAATCGGGGGCCGATCCCCGGGGTCAGGAGCGGATGTCGGTGCTGGGCCTTAGGCTGGCCGGGTGTCCAAATCGCCGGTGAGAGCGCAGGCCGAGGGGGCTGGGCGGGTGGTTGCAGGTCAGGATTCCGCTGTGGGCGAACAAGGACCCGACGATGGAACGAACATGGCAAAAGCGGCGAAAAAGGCACCCGTGAAGAAGGCGGCACCGGCGAAGAAGGCGGCACAGGCGAAGAGCGAGGCACCCACGAAGAAGGCGGCAGCCGAGAAGAAGACGGCAGCCGAGAAGAAGACGGCCCGCGCCAAGAAGGCGGCCCCCGCCCAGGGCGCGGCCGCGGTCAGGAAGGCCGTGGCTCCCCGGAAGGTGGCGGCCGCGCCGAAGAAGGCCACCGCCGCCGTCAAGAAGGTCGCGCCGGCGAAGACGCTCGCTCCGAAGCCGCCGAAGAACGAGTCGGGCACGGCCCTGGTCCGCCGTGCCCGCCGTATCAACCGCGAGCTCGCCGAGGCGTACCCCTACGCCCACCCCGAGCTGGACTTCGAGAACCCCTTCCAGCTGCTGGTGGCCACGGTCCTGTCGGCCCAGACCACGGACCTCAGGGTCAACCAGACCACGCCCGCGCTGTTCGCCAGGTACCCCGCTCCGGAGGACCTCGCCGCGGCGAACCCCGAGGAGGTCGAGGAGATCCTGCGGCCCACCGGCTTCTTCCGGGCCAAGACCAAGTCGGTGATAGGCCTGTCCAAGGCGCTGGTGGAGGAGTTCGGCGGCGAGGTCCCGGGGCGGCTGGAGGATCTCGTCAAGCTCCCCGGCGTCGGCCGCAAGACCGCCTTCGTGGTCCTCGGCAACGCCTTCGGCCGGCCCGGCCTGACCGTGGACACGCACTTCCAGCGGCTGGTGCGGCGCTGGCAGTGGACCGAGGAGACCGACCCCGACAAGATCGAGGCCGCCGTCGCCGCGCTCTTCCCCAAGAGTGACTGGACGATGCTCTCGCACCACGTGATCTTCCACGGCCGCCGTATCTGCCACGCCCGCAAGCCCGCGTGCGGCGCCTGCCCGATCGCCCCGCTCTGCCCGGCCTACGGCGAGGGCGAGACGGATCCGGAGAAGGCGAAGAAGCTGCTGAAGTACGAAAAGGGCGGCTTCCCGGGCCAGCGCCTCAAGCCGCCGCAGTCCTACCTGGACGCGGGCGGCAGGCCGGCACCGCCGCTGGGGGCCGGATGACACCGGCGGAACGATCTCGGTGCCGTCGGGCGTTGGACACGGCAGGACGGCGAGGGGCACGGGGTGGCGATGACGCGGGCGAGTGAGGCGAGCGGAACCCAGGACGGCTCGGTGGCGCTCAGCACGGAGGGGCTGCCCGGCTGGCTCGAGCCGGTCGTCCGCGTGGCCGAGACGGTCCGGCCGGTCCAGCTGAGCCGCTTCCTGCCGCCGGAGAACGGCGCGGGACGCCAGTCCGCCGTCCTGGTTCTCTTCGGTGAGGCCGAGCGCGGACCCGAACTGCTGCTCATGGAGCGGGCGAGCTCGCTGCGCTCGCACGCCGGCCAGCCGTCGTTCCCCGGCGGGGCGCTCGACCCGGAGGACGGCGACCCGCAGGGCGAGGGCCCGCTGCGGGCCGCGCTGCGCGAGGCCGAGGAGGAGACCGGGCTCGAGCCGGGCGGCGTCCAGCTGTTCGGCGCGCTGCCCCGGCTGTACATCCCGGTCAGCGGCTTCGTCGTCACGCCCGTGCTCGGCTGGTGGCGCGAGCCCAGCCCGGTCGGCGTCGTCGACCCGGCGGAGACCGCCCGCGTGTTCACGGTGCCCGTGGCGGATCTCACGAACCCCGACAACCGGGCCACGACCGTCCACCCCAGCGGCCACCGAGGTCCGGCATTCCTGGTCGAATCAGCCCTCGTGTGGGGCTTCACCGCCGGGATCATCGACCGCCTGCTCCACTACGCGGGCTGGGAGCGGCCCTGGGACCGCGACAAGCAGGTCCCGCTCGACTGGCGGTCGTGACAGGGTGGGCACCGCGGCGGTGCAGCCGGGGGCGGAACTCCAGGACGACGTGCCGGCCCGGAGTGATCGGAACATGATGAGGCGAGGCTCGACGCGGTGAACGTGCTGGACATCCTGCTGCTGATCGCCGCCGCGTGGTTCGCGGTCGTGGGCTACCGCCAGGGATTCGTCGTCGGCATCCTGTCGGTGATCGGCTTCCTGGGCGGCGGGCTCCTAGCCGTGTACACGCTCCCGGTCATCTGGGACGCGATGACGGACAACACACCGGTCAGCACCACCGCGGCCGTCGTCGCGGTCATCGTCGTGATCGTCTGCGCCTCGGTCGGCCAGGCCCTGACCACCCACCTCGGCAGCAAACTGCGCGTGTACATCACCTGGTCCCCGGCCCGCGCCCTGGACGCGACCGGCGGCGCCCTGGTCAACGTCGTCGCCATGCTGCTGGTCGCCTGGCTGATCGGCTCGGCCCTCGGCAGCACGACGATACCGACGCTGGGCAAGGAGGTGCGCAACTCCCGGGTGCTGCTCGGGGTCTCCGAGGCGCTGCCCGCGCAGGCCGACACCTGGTTCGCGGACTTCACCTCCGTCCTCGCGCAGAACGGCTTCCCGCAGGTCTTCAGCCCGTTCGCCAACGAGCCCATCACCGACGTACGGCCCCCGGACCCGGCGCTGGTGAACAGCGCCGTCGCCCTGCGCGCCAAGCAGTCCGTCGTCAAGGTCATGGGCACCGCGCGCAGTTGCGGCAAGGTGCTGGAGGGCAGCGGCTTCGTCTTCGGAAACCGCCGCGTCATGACCAACGCGCACGTCGTGGGCGGTGTCGACGAACCCACCGTCCAGATAGGCGGCGAGGGAAGGAAGTACGACGCCAAGGTCGTCCTGTACGACTGGCACCGCGACATCGCCGTGCTCGACGTGCCGGACCTGAAGGCGCCGGCCCTGAAGTTCACCAGCACGGACGCGCGCAGCGGCGACGGCGCGATCGTCGCCGGCTTCCCGGAGAACGGGGCGTACGACGTCCGTGCCGCGCGCGTGCGCGGGCGCATCACGGCCAGTGGCCCGGACATCTACCACCGCGACACCGTGCGCCGTGACGTCTACTCGCTGTACGCGACCGTGCGCCAGGGCAACTCCGGCGGCCCACTGCTCACGACCGACGGCAGGGTGTACGGCGTGGTGTTCGCCAAGTCCCTCGACGACGCCGACACGGGCTACGCGCTCACGGTCGACGAGATCGAGCAGGACATCGCGCAGGGCCGTACCGCGAACCAGCAGGTGGGCAGCGACGACTGCGCGCTGTAGGCCGTGCCGGCCGGTGCCGGGTCAGCCGCGGCTGTGACGCAGGCGTACCGAGACCCAGCGCGCTCGGCGGCGCAGGATGCGGGGAATGCCCACCCGTGGGTCCGTGTCCGTCAGCTGCGGAGTGCCGCGCTGGTGGGAGTTGGGACCGCTCACCGAACGGCGGGTGCGTGCTACGTCGTTGTAGTCGTGCGTCCAGCCCATACCGGGACGTCTGCCCCCGCCCCATGGTCGATAACCGCCCGCGGAGTCCCCAATTGGCCTATGCGCCGGGCAATTGGCAGTTCGCAGGACAGCTGTTCACGTTCGGATACCGGGCGCGTCGGCAGGATCACCGATCCGGCTCGGGGTCTTTCAGCCAGTTGACCAGCTCCGTCGAGAACGCCATCGGATCCTCTTCGTGCGGGAAGTGGCCCAGGCCGTCGAAGAGGCGCCAGCGGTACGGGGCTTCGACGTACTCGCCCGAGCCGGCCGCGCTGCGGGCGCGCTGGACGGGGTCGAGGGAGCCGTGCAGGTGCAGTGTCGGCACGCGCACGGGCCGCTTCATCCGGCGGTAGAACTGGATGCCGTCGGGGCGGGCCAGGGAGCGCACCAGCCAGCGGTACGGCTCGACGGAGCAGTGCGCCGTCGATGGGATGCACATGGCGCGGCGGTACGTCTCCACCGCCTCGTCGTCGGGCAGCCGCGGTCCCGACCAGTCCCGTACGAGCCGGGCCACCAGGGCACCGTTGTCGGCGGTGAGCTGCCGCTCGGGGATCCAGGGCCGCTGGAACCCCCAGATGTACGAACTCGCGGCCGTCTGCCGGACGTCCCCGAGCATCGCCGAACGCCAGCGCCTGGGGTGCGGCATCGAGGCGACCGCGAGCCGCCGAACCAGCTTGGGGCGCATCGCGGCCGCCGTCCACGCCAGATAGCCGCCGAGGTCGTGGCCGACCAGCGCGGCGTCCGGCTCGCCGAGCGAGCGGACCACGCCGGTGATGTCGAGGGCGAGGTTGGCCGGGTCGTACCCGCGGGGCGTACGGTCGCTGCCGCCCACACCGCGCAGGTCCATCGCGACGGCCCGGAAGCCGGCGTCGGCGAGGGCGACCAACTGGTGCCGCCACGTCCACCAGAACTGCGGGAAGCCGTGCAGCAGCAGGACCAGCGGTCCGTCGCCGAGCTCGGCGATGTGGAAACGGGCGCCGTTGGCCGCGACGTCGCGGTGCGTCACCTTCCTGCCGCCGGGCAGGTCGATCCGGACGACCGGCGTCGATTGGGCCGAAGTGGTGGCGGGCTCCGTCATGAGGTCGAGCGTGCCACGGCCTCGATGGCCGCGGGGGAGCGGTCCTCCAGGGCGGCCGGCTCCGGGCGCGGGTGCGGCTTGGCCTTCTGGAGCACCCCTGCCGTCGCCTTCATGGACGCGGCGACCTTCTGCGGGCCCTGGCTCTTCTTCGTCCTCTTCGCGAGGAACACGCCGATCAGCGCCAGTACGCCGGCGATGAGGACATTGGCCGAGAAGGAGAGCAGGAAGCAGAGGGCGAGGTTCCAGTTGCTCCAGGTGCGAATGCCGTACGCAAGCGCGAAGTTGAGCATCGGCAGCGAGAACAGCAGCAGCGCACCGGCCACGGTGAACACGCCGCCGCTGGTCGCGCCGCGCTTGAAGTCCTGCCGCAGCTGGGCCTTGGCCAGTGCGATCTCGTCGTGCACCAGCGCCGACATTTCGGTGGTCGCCGAGGCGAACAGCTGGCCGATACTGCGTTCGGCGCCGACCGGGCTGCCGTCGGGTGCGCTCATCGCGGTCTTCCTCTCCTGCCTGACTTCGGACTGTGTTCCGCTTGGCTTGCGTCCGGCTGCTGCCACTGCCTGACTTCTGCCCGACTGGGAACGCTCCTGTCATTTGTACCGTCCCGTCAGATCATGCCGGACCGCCGTCCTCCTCGCCTGCCCTGCCCGGCACTTCGGCAAGCCCTCCGGACCGTTCGGCGGTCCTCGCCTCGGCGAGCCGGCGGTGCTCGGCGGCCTTCCGCTCGAGAATCTCGGCCATGCGCAGGTGGTAGGCGGGGTCGTCCTGCTCGTAGACGTCGGGGATGCCGTCGAGGTCGTCGTCCCGCTCTTCGGACTCGCACAGCTTCAGGTACCGGGCGTTGCGTATCTTCAGCAGGACGGTCGCCAGAATCGCCGCGATGAGGGAACCGGCGAGGACGGAGGCCTTGACCTCGTCGGTGAGCGCCACGTCGCCGTCGAAGGCCAGTTCGCCGATGAGCAGGGAGACGGTGAAGCCGATCCCGGCGAGCGTCGCCACGGCGAACAGGTCGGCCCAGGCGAGGTCCTCGCTGAGCGACGCCCTGGTGAAGCGGGCGGCGAGCCAGGTCCCGCCGAAGATGCCGACCGTCTTGCCGACGACCAGCCCGAGGACGACGCCGAGTGTCTCGGGCCGGGTGAACACGGTGGCCAGCGCCCCGCCCGAGACAGAGACGCCCGCGCTGAACAGGGCGAACAGCGGTACCGCCAGGCCCGCCGAAAGGGGCCGTACGAGGTGCTCGATGCGCTCGCCGGGGGAGGTCTCCTCGCCCTCGTGGGGGGCGCAGCGCAGCATCAGGCCCATCGCGACGCCCGCGATGGTGGCGTGTACGCCGCTGTTGTACATCAGCGCCCAGATGACCAGGGCGAGCGGCACGTACACGTACCAGCCGCGCACGCCCTTGCGCAGCAGCAGCCAGAAGACGAGGAGGCCGGCCGCCGCCCCGCCGAGCGCGGCGAAGTTCAGGTTTCCGGTGAAGAAGACGGCGATGATCAGGATCGCGAACAGGTCGTCGACGACGGCGAGCGTCAGCAGGAAGGCGCGCAGGGCGCTGGGCAGCGAGGTGCCGATGACCGCGAGCACGGCGAGCGCGAAGGCGATGTCCGTGGCGGTCGGCACCGCCCAGCCGCTGAGCGAGCCGTCCGAGACGAGGTTGGTCAGGGCGTAGACGACGGCGGGTGCAGCCATGCCGCACAGCGCGGCGATCACCGGCAGGATCGCGGCTCTGCCGTCTTTGAGGTCTCCGGCGACGAGTTCGCGCTTGAGCTCGATTCCGGCGACGAAGAAGAAGACGGCGAGCAGTCCGTCGGCGGCCCAGTGCTCCACGGAGAGGTTCAGGCCGAGGGAGGCGGGGCCGAGGTGGAAGTGTCCGACGCTCTCGTAGCTGGCGCGCAGGGCTGGGATGTTCGCCCAGAGCAGGGCGGCGACCGCGGCGAGGAGGAGGATCACACCACCGACGGTCTCGGTGCGCAGCGCGTCCGCCACGAAGTTCCGCTCGGGCAGGGACAGGCGTCCGAGGAACTTGCGGGCAGGGGTGTCGGTGCGGGGCGCGGCCACGGGAACCTCCGGTCGGTGGGCAGGACGGAACACATGCCGACCAGACTTCCCGGCGCACCTGAGGGTCTCTTCTGTTGTGTTCTCTCGCCTACCTTACCCAAGGCGGGCCGAGCGGGTCCGGCGTCTTCCCGGGGTGCGGAAGGGGCACCCGGCGCTTGTTCCGCCGAGTGCCCCTTGACGCCGTACTCAGTCCTCGCCCACTCCCGGGCGTTCCTCGCTCAGTCCTCGCTGGGCGACGCGGGGAGCTTGGCCTGGATGAGGTCCATGACGGTGGAGTCGGTCAGGGTCGTGACGTCTCCGAGCTGCCGGTTCTCCGCCACGTCACGCAGCAGGCGCCGCATGATCTTCCCGGACCGGGTCTTCGGCAGCTCCGCCACCGGCAGGATCCGCTTGGGCTTGGCGATCGGGCCGAGCGTCGAGCCGACGTGGTCGCGCAACTCGCCGACCAGGGTCTCGGTCTCCGTGACCGCGCCGCGCAGGATCACGAACGCGACGATCGCCTGTCCGGTGGTCTCGTCCGCCGCGCCGACCACGGCCGCCTCGGCGACCGACGGGTGGGAGACGAGGGCGGACTCGACCTCGGTGGTGGAGATGTTGTGCCCGGACACGAGCATCACGTCGTCGACGCGGCCGAGCAGCCAGATGTCGCCGTCGTCGTCCTTCTTGGCGCCGTCACCGGCGAAGTACCGGCGCTCGAACCGCGACCAGTAGGTGTCGATGAACCGCTGGTCGTCGCCCCAGATGGTGCGCAGCATCGACGGCCACGGCTCGGTGAGCACCAGGTAGCCACCGCCGCCGTTGGACACCTCGTTCGCCTCGTCGTCCACCACGGTGGCGGAGATGCCGGGCAGCGGCCGCTGGGCCGAGCCGGGCTTGGCGTCGGTCATCCCCGGCAGCGGGGAGATCATGATGCCGCCGGTCTCCGTCTGCCACCAGGTGTCGACGACCGGGGTGCGGTCGCCGCCGATGTTCTTGCGGTACCAGATCCACGCCTCCGGGTTGATCGGTTCGCCGACCGAGCCGAGGATGCGCAGGGAGGACAGGTCGAACTTCGCGGGGATGTCGTCGCCCCACTTCATGAAGGTACGGATCGCGGTCGGCGCCGTGTAGAGAACCGTCACGCCGTACTTCTGCACGATCTCCCAGAAGCGGCCCTGGTGCGGGGTGTCCGGCGTGCCCTCGTACATCACCTGCGTCGCACCGTTGGCCAGCGGTCCGTACACGATGTACGAGTGGCCGGTGACCCAGCCGACGTCGGCGGTGCACCAGAACACGTCGGTCTCCGGCTTGAGGTCGAAGACCGCCCAGTGCGTGTACGCGACCTGCGTGAGGTAGCCGCCGGAGGTGTGCAGGATGCCCTTCGGCTTCCCCGTCGTGCCCGAGGTGTAGAGGATGAACAGCGGGTGTTCCGCCTCGAACGCCTCGGGGGTGTGCTCGGCCTGCTGACCGTCGACGAGTTCGTGCCACCACAGGTCCCGGCCCTCGGTCCAGGCGACCTCCTGGCCGGTGCGGCGGACCACGACCACGTGGTCGACGTTGTCCACGCGCCCGACCGCCTCGTCGACGGCCGGCTTGAGCGCCGACGGCTTGCCGCGCCGATAGCCGCCGTCGGCGGTGATCACGACCCTGGCGTCGGCGTCCTGGATGCGAGTGGCGAGCGCGTCCGCGGAGAAGCCGCCGAAGACCACCGAGTGCGTGGCACCGATCCTGGCGCAGGCCAGCATCGCGACCGCGGTCTCCGGGATCATCGGCATGTAGATCGCGACCCGGTCGCCCTTCCGGACGCCGAGTTCGAGCAGAGCGTTCGCGGCCCTGGACACCTCGTCCTTGAGCTCGGCGTAGGTGATGGCGCGGTGGTCGCCGGGCTCACCCTCGAAGTGGATCGCGACGCGGTCGCCGTGCCCGGCCTCGACATGCCGGTCGACGCAGTTGTACGCCACGTTGAGCGTGCCGTCCTTGAACCACTTGGCGAACGGCGGGTTCGACCAGTCGAGCGTCTCGGTCGGCTCCGCGGCCCAGGTCAGCCGCCGGGCCTGCTCCGCCCAGAAACCGAGCCTGTCTGCCTTGGCCTGCTCGTACGCGTCCGCCGTGACGTTGGCGTTCGCGGCCAGGTCGGCGGGCGGCGCGAAACGTCGCTCCTCCTTCAGGAGGTTGGAGAGTGAAGAACGCTCGTTGTCTGCCATCGTCGCACACCGTCCCAGTGGTTTAGACCATTCAATGCGTCCGATTCTCTGAGGGCCCCCGGGCGTCGGTCAACCCCTCCCCATCCTGACAGCCGCTCACCCACGGGTCACGCACGGCGATCCCCGGAGGTTCACTCGCGGAGCGCGGTCTCACCCGTAGTGTCTGAAACTTCACGTATTGCGAGGGGTGGTGTCGCCTGTGGGCCGTCCGTCGCTCCCACCAGGGTGAAGGTCTCCTCCCCGTGCGCCCCCGTGAGCAGATACGCCTCGGCCTCGCCCACGTGGAAGTACATCCCGTGCAGCTCCAGCGTCCCCTCCCGCAGGGCGCGGGCCACCGAGTCGTGGGCGCGCAGGTGCTCCAGCTGCTGGACCACATTGGTCAGGCACAGCCGCTCGACCGCGTCGGCGGGCGGCCGCCCGGCCGGCCGGGGGTCGGGGCGGCCGTCGTCGGCCATCCGCTCCAGACTGGGCAGCCCGTGCCGAAGCCACCGCCCGAGTGGCGTACGAGTCTGCCCGGAGCCGGAGCCGGAGGCGGAGGCGAGGAGTGCCTGCATGGCTCCGCACCCGGAATGACCGCACACCGTGATGGAGCGCACCCCGAGCACGTCCACCGCGTACTCGACGGCGGCCGCCACCGAGTCGTCGTCGCCCTGCCACGGCGGCGGCACGAGGTTGCCCACGTTCCGCACGACGAAGAGGTCGCCGGGACCACTGGAAGTGATCATCGACGTGACCAGCCGCGAGTCGGCGCAGGTGAGGAAGAGCTGGGACGGTCGCTGCCCCTCCCGCGCCAGCCGCGCCAGTTCCTCGCGCACGCGCGGCGCGGTGCTGTGCTGGAATGCGCGGATGCCGTGTGCCAGTCGGTGACCGCGGTCGCCGGGTGCCGGTGCCGTGCTCCCGCACTGGTGGTTGCGCCAGGGCGTCCAGGGCCGGCAGCGGCATCGGGCGCCGTCCGGCCCGGCGGGCTCGGCGATGCGGACTCCGGCACGACGGCCGGTGAGCTCGACCGAGCCGCCCTGCGCGGTGTGCGTCCGCTGCCAGTCCTGCAGTGACTCGTACGCCGCGTGATCCACGAACGAGCCGTCCAGCCGGACGACCGCGGCGGCTCCCGAGGGCACGAGGTGCAGGGCCCGGCTGAGCCGTGGCACCGCGAGGAACGTCAACTGCCCTCGTACATGTACGTGATGGACTCCTTTCCGTTCTTCGTGCGTGATGCGGGTGCGGGCGAGGCGGCGCAGGGCGACGGCGACGGCCACGGCGATGCCGAGAGTCACGCCCTGCAGAATGCCTAGGGCCACCACGCCGAGGGCGGTGGCGGCGTACACCGGCACCTCCTGGTGGCGGGTCACCGTGCGGATGTGGTGCGGGGACACCATCTGGATGCCGACGGCCATCACCAGGGCGGCGAGCGAGGCGAGCGGGACGAGCTCCAGCACCGGGACCATCAGCAGCGCGGCGATCACTACGAGAACGCCGTGCAGCATCGTGGAGTTCCGGCTCACGGCACCCGCGCGGACATTCGCCGTACTCCGCACGGCCACCCCGGCGACCGGCAGGCCGCCGAGCGCGCCGGAGACGGCGTTGGCGGCGCCCTGGCCGAGCAGTTCCCGGTCCAGGTCCGAGCGGCCGACGCGTGCGGCCGGACCGGCGCGGCCCGCGACCAGCTTGTCCACGGCGACCGCGCCGAGCAGCGACTGCACGCTGCACACCAGCGTGGTGCTGAGCACCGCGGCGACGAGCCCGAGCACCGGTCCCTGGGGCAGCCCGGCCAGGGCGTGGCTGCGCCAGGACGGCAGATCGACCCTGGGCAGCACCAGCCCGGTGAGGGAGGCGACGGCGGTGGCCGCGGCGACGGCCACGAGCGCGGCCGGCACCCTGCCCAGCAGGCGACCCGCCCGGCCGGGCAGGCGTGGCCAGGACAGCAGCAGTGTCAGGGTCAGCGCGCTCACCGCGAGGGCCGCCGGGTCGAGGCCGGTCAACTGGGCGGGCAGGGCGCCGAGGTTGTCGAGTACGGAGCTCTGTGGGCTGCCGCCGAGGACGATGTGCACCTGGGCGACGGCGATGGTCACCCCGATCCCGGCGAGCATGCCGTGCACGACGGCGGGGCTGACGGCGAGCGCGCCGCGGGCCACGCGCAGGCAGCCGAGGGCGAGTTGGGCGAGACCGGCGAGAACGGTGACGGCGCAGGTCGTGCGCCATCCGTAGCGCTGGATCAGATCGGCGGTGACGACGGTGAGTCCGGCGGCGGGGCCGCTGACCTGGAGCGGTGAGCCGCCGAGTTGTCCGGCGACGAGTCCGCCCACGGCGGCGGCCACGAGACCGGCCCGCAGCGGGGCGCCGGTGGCCAGGGCGATACCGAGGGAGAGGGGCAGGGCGATCAGGAAGACCGCGACGGAGGCCGACACGTCGGTGCCCGTGAGGCCGAGGCGACGTGGTCGCCGGGGCGGGCTGTGGGGTGGGTGGGATCGCTCGGTGCGGGCGGACTTCGCGGTGTGGTCGGGGACGCAGGCCGGCATGTTTCCCGTCTCCTCGGGGTGGCGCGGTCGCGGAACTCTCGGCTGACTCAGCTTTCGGCTGACTCAACGGGACTCAACGGGGACAGAATCAACGCTGAGTAAAGCGATCGTAATGCTACGTAAAGGCGATGCCTGGATTGTCCGCTCAAATGGGGCAGTGAATCACCTCGTTGAGTGAAGTGCACTTTTTGTCGGCTTGTTCTACTAATTCCTTCTCCAGTCCGTGCGATCTTGACGGCGCTGTCGGCCCGTCCGGCACATCACCAGCACACGCCGTCTCGGCGTTGGACGAGAGAAGGAAGAAGGTGGGCGGAACATGGCCGCCACTCGGAGGATCGCCGTGGGCGTCGCCGTCGCCGCGGTCTGTGCCTCGTCGCTCGCCGGTTGCGCGAGCGGCCCCGAGGCGCCGAGGCGCGGCGCGCCCGGCGCGCCGAAGAAGGGCCCGCAGCAGCCCGGGAGTGTCGTCCGCCTGATCGGCGACGGGTCCACCGCGTACACCGGAGCACAGCCGCACCTGCCCAGGCCGGAGCGGCTCAAGGCCGGTGAGAAGCCACCGCAGTTCGTCGTGTTCTCCTGGGACGGGGCGGGGGAGGACAGTCAGAGGCTGTTCTCCCACTTCCGCGAGGTCGCCAAGGCCAACAACGCGACCATGACCTTCTTCCTCAGCGGCGTGTACCTGCTCCCGCAGGAGAAGCGGGACCTGTACCGGCCGCCTCAGCACACGTCAGGCAGCTCCGACATCGGCTTCAACGACGCGAAGGGCGTCGCCGACACGGTCAAGCAGGCGCGGCTGGCGTGGCTGGAGGGCAATGAGATCGGCACGCACTTCAACGGCCACTTCTGCGGCGACGGCGGGGTCGGAAAGTGGTCGGTCGACGAGTGGAAGAGCGAGATCGCCCAGGCCAAGCAGTTCGTGAAGACCTGGAAGACCAACACCGGCATGAAGAACGCCGCTTCGCTGCCCTTCGACTACGACAAGGAGCTCATCGGCGGCCGCACCCCGTGCCTGGAGGGCCAGAAGAACTTCGTCAAGGCGGCGAGCGAGCTGGGCTTCCGCTATGACAGCAGCGGTGTCAACAGCCAGGTGTGGCCCGAGAAGAAGGACGGCTTGTGGGACCTGTCGATGCAGCTGGTGCCCCTCCCCGGGCACACCTTCGAGCAGCTGAGCATGGACTACAACTTCATGGTCAACCAGTCCGGCGCGCGGACCCAGGGGGACCCCGCCAAGTTCGGCTACTGGGGCAAACAGATGCGCGACGGCCTGCTCAAGGGCTTCTACCGGGCCTACGACGGCAACCGCGCCCCGCTGGTGGTCGGCAACCACTTCGAGTCCTGGAACGGCGGCACCTACATGCGCGCCGTCGAGGACGTCGTGAAGGAGGTGTGCAACAAGCCCGAAGTGCGCTGTGTCTCCTTCCGTCAGCTGGCCGACTGGCTGGACGCCCAGGACCCGCGGATTCTCGCAGAGCTGCGGACCCTCGGGGTCGGCGAGGCCCCGAAGCAGGGCTGGGCGTCCTTCCTGTCGGCCCGCCCGGCCCCGGCTCCCAAGGGCGTGCCCGGGGTACCCAGGCCGTAGCGGGACTTCAGGCCGGGGCGGGGGTCCCGGCCACGGCAGGGATCCGGGCCGTAGTGGGACTCACGCCGGGGCGGTGACCCCCTCGCCGAGGACGAAGCCGGGGTCGATCTGGGCCGCGAGGTCGGCCCCGGTCCGCTCGTTTCCCCACGAGGCGGCGTTCTTCAAGTGGAAGTGCACCATCTGGCGGGTGTAGCGGTCCCAGTCGCGCAGCTCGTACGTGGCGTCGGCGGCGACCTGGAGCATGCGCAGGGCGCGGCGGTCGGCGTCCTCGAGGAACTCGAACCGGGGCGGCCGGCCCTTCTCCATGGCGCGCACCCAGTCGGAGTGCCCGACGGTCACGAGCAGGTCGTCCCCGACCTCGGCGCGCAGGAAGTCGAGGTCGTCCTGGCCCTGCACCTTGTTGCCGACGACGCGCAGGACGACCCCGTAGTCGCGGGCGTACTCCTTGTACTGGCGGTATACGGAGACCCCCTTCCGGGTCGGCTCTGCGACGAGGAACGTGATGTCGAAGCGGGTGAACATGCCGGAGGCGAAGGAGTCCGAGCCCGCCGTCATGTCGACCACGGCGTACTCGTCGCGGCTGTCCACCAGGTGGTTCAGGAACAGCTCCACCGCCCCGGTCTTGGAGTGGTAGCAGGCGACCCCCAGGTCGGCGTCCGTGAAGGGGCCGGTGACCATCAAACGCACGGCGCCGCCGTCGAGTTCCACGGGGTGCGCGCAGGCGTCGTAGAGCGGGTTGTCCTCGCACAGGCGCAGCAGGCGCGAGCCCTCGCCCGGGGGGGTCGTCTTGATCATCGTCTCGGTGGAGGCGATGCGCGGGTTGCTGCCGCGCAGGTAGTCCTTGATCAGCGGCAGCCGGTCGCCCATCGCGGGCAGCGCGGCGGCCTGCGCCTCCTCCAGGCCGAGCGCGGCCCCCAGGTGCTGGTTGATGTCGGCGTCGATCGCGACGACGGGCGCGCCGGTGGCCGCGAGATGGCGGATGAACAGGGAGGACAGAGTGGTCTTGCCGCTGCCGCCCTTCCCGACGAAAGCAATTTTCATGTTCACGAAGCGTAGCGTTCCGATTGCCGAGGGTGGAGGTGTGCGTGAAGAAGACCACTCCTTCGTGGGGCTGGGCACTCGGGCCCGTAGGGTCGTACTCATGAGTACGACAGGCGCGACCGCCGATCCACCCCCAAGCTCTCCAAAGAGCTCGAGCACGGCGGACCCCCTTGCGGCCCTGGGCGCGCTGCCCGGTGTGGCCGAGTCCGTGGAGTCCGTGCGCAAGGCCGTGGACCGGGTGTACGGACACCGGGTCATGCGGCGCCGGAGCAACGAGGTCACCTCCGAGGCGGCGCTGCGCGGTGTGCGCGGCTCCGCGGCGCTGTCCGGTGCGGACTGGGCCCTGGAGGAGGTGCGCCGGCGCTCCGACTTCAGCGGCGACGGCGAGGCGCGGGTGATGGGCGCCGCCCTGAGGCTGACGGCCGAGGCCGGCCAACTGCTGTCCATCTGGCGGCAGTCGCCCCTGCGGGTGCTGGCCCGGCTGCACATGGTGGCCGCCGCGAGCCAGGAGGGCGCGGTCGGACGGCCGCGCCAGGAGGGCGAGGACGTCGACGAGCCGCTGATCGAGCTGCCGCCGCCGAGCGCCGAAGAGGTCTCCGGACGCCTGGAGGGCCTGTCGGGGCTGATCGCCGCCGGCAGCTCCGCGCCCGCCCTGGTGATGGCGGCCGTGGTGCACGGCGAACTTCTGGCGCTGCGCCCCTTCGTCTCCCACAACGGACTGGTCGCCCGGGCCGCCGAGCGGATCGTCCTGGTCGGCAGCGGCCTCGATCCCAAGTCGGTCTGCCCCGCCGAGGTCGGTCACGCCGAACTGGGCCGCGCGGCCTACCTGGCCGCCCTCGACGGCTATGTCTCCGGCACCCCGGAGGGCATGGCGGCCTGGATCGCCCACTGCGCGAGGGCGGTGGAGCTGGGGGCGCGCGAATCCACGGCGGTGTGCGAGGCGCTCCAGCGCGGGGCGGCGTGACGGACCCGGACACAGGGTTGCGGCGGTACGAGAACTCGTACCGCCGCTGGCATGACCATCGAGTTACCAAGCGTCCTCGATATGTCGCCCATCAGGTCGGGATCTTTGCCCGTCACCTGGTGCGGCTGGCCCGTAATCGACGGGTCGACGTCGCGTGGGTGCTCGGTGTTCATGCTCGGTCCGTGGGGCCAATTGCGTTGTAAAGGTGATCCTTTCGGATGTCCTTTGGTCTCGCGGGCCGTCGAATCCTTTGTACTGCAAGCGGGGAGCAAGCGGAACCCCCGGCTGCACTTCTTTACTTTCGGGTTCAAACGGGAAGTAAACGGGCGCGCGAGTGCCGCGCGGGATTTTTGGTGGCCGAGCGGCGGATCAGGTGACCGAGTTCCGGCGCCGGCTCGTGTACCAGACGAGCCCCGCGGTGGCCGCCGCCGCGCCTATGGCCGCCGCCGCGACCAGGGCCGGACGCGGCGGTACGGAGAACGCGGGCAGCCGTTGCTTGAGCCGCACCGGCCGGTGGAAGTCGAGAATCGGCCACGCGCGCGCGACGGCCTCCCGGCGCAGCGCCCGGTCGGGGTTCACGGCGTGTGGATGCCCGACCGACTCCAGCATCGGCAGGTCGGTCACCGAGTCGCTGTAGGCGTAGCAGCGGCTGAGGTCGTACCCCTCGGACTCGGCCAGCTCGCGGATCGCCTCCGCCTTGGTCGGGCCGTAGGCGTAGTACTCCACCTCGCCGGTGAAGCAGCCGTCCTCTCCCACCACCATCCGGGTGGCCACCACGCGGTCCGCGCCCAGCAGTTCGCCGATCGGCTCGACCACCTCCGCGCCCGACGTGGACACGATGACCACGTCGCGGCCGGCGGTGTGGTGCTCCTCGATGAGGGACGCGGCCTCGTCGTAGATGATCGGGTCGATCAGGTCGTGCAGCGTCTCGGCGACGATCTCCTTGACCTGCCGCACGTTCCAGCCGCGGCACAGCGCGGACAGGTACTCGCGCATGCGCTCCATCTGTTCGTGGTCGGCGCCGCCGGCGAGGAAGACGAACTGGGCGTACGCCGTGCGCAACACGGCCCTGCGGCTGATCAGTCCGCCTTGGTAGAAGGACTTGCTGAAGGTGAGCGTGCTCGACTTCGCAATGACCGTCTTGTCCAGATCGAAGAAGGCCGCTGTGCGGGGCAAGGAGTGGTTTTCCACGCCCCTGAGCATAGGGGCAGCCCATTCGGCGTAAGGTGGGCGCGTGGGTTTGCCTGAGAGGGCTCTCGGGTACACCATGGAAGTCACGGATCGTTCGCGACCGTGCCAACCCGGTCCGACTCCTCCCCCCCCGAGTCGGCCGTGGAGACGACCCCCGCTCTCCCCCCCGGCGGGGGTCGTCGCATGTCCGGGTGGGTTTCTCCCTTTCCGTCCGTGGTTGCCGAGCCGGCATCGGCCGCACCACGCGGGATCCGGGCCATCTTCATGATCTGTCACATTCCGTAGTCGTGGCACTGCTCTGCGGAAGTCGTACGTGAACCAGTACAGGGGTCACCGGTATGGGTGACGGCGATATTCACAGCCATCGAGTTGTCCACAGTTTTTGACCAAGATCCACACGTTTTTCCGGATCACTGCACCGTGATTCCTACGCGCACCGCTCCCGGCGAGTTCATGGCCGGTTCCGATTGTCCGGGCGCGTGCGGCCGGTTCGTATCGGCCGCCCAAAGGAAGGCCGGTCTCCGGTTCTTCTCATGTTCGGGAATCGCGGGGCCCCACGGGCCGCGCGCAAGAAGCAGCGAAGGGGGTTCGACCCGTGGCCGGAACCGTCACACACGATCCACCGCCCGATGCCGGAGGGCTTCAGGGCAGACCGCTGATCGTCACCGAGGACGCCGGACTCCTCGACGACCTGCTGCGCCTGTGCGCGGCGGCCGGCGCCACACCCGAGGTCCATCACGGCCTGCCCGAGCGCAGAGGCGGCTGGGAGGCGGCGCCGCTGGTGCTGGTCGGCGACGACGCCGCCCGGCGGGTGCGCGGGGCAGCGCGCCGGCGCGGAGTGGTGCTGGTCGGCCGCGACCAGGACGACTCCGGCATCTGGCGGCGCGCCATCGAGATCGGCGCCGACCACGTGCTGGTGCTGCCCGACGGCGAGCAGTGGCTGGTCGACCGCATCGCCGACGTCGCCGAGGGCGTGGGCCGTCCCGCGCTCACCGTGGGCGTCATCGGCGGCCGCGGCGGGGCGGGCGCGTCCACGCTGGCCTGCGCGCTGGCCGTCACCTCCGCGCGGGAGGGCCTGCGCACCCTGCTCGTGGACGCCGATCCGCTGGGCGGCGGCCTCGACGTCCTGCTGGGCGGGGAGACGGCCGAGGGGCTGCGCTGGCCGGCGTTCGCCGCCTCGCGCGGAAGAGTCGGCGGCGGCGCCTTGGAGGAGTCGCTGCCCGAACTGCACTCGCTGCGCGTGCTCAGCTGGGACCGCGGCGACTGTGTGGCCGTCCCGCCGCAGGCCGTCAGGGCGGTGCTGGCCGCCGCCCGGCGGCGCGGCGGCGCCGTGGTGGTCGACCTGCCCCGCCGTGTCGACGAGGGGGTCGCCGAAGCACTCGCCCAGATCGACCTAGGCCTGCTCGTGGCCCCCGCCGAACTGCGCGCCGTGGCGGCCGCGGCACGGGTGGCGTCCGCGGTCGGCATGGTCCTGCGCGATCTGCGGGTGGCGGTCCGGGGGCCGTACGCGCCCGGGCTCGACGACCGCGAGGTGGCCCGGCTGCTCGGTCTGCCGCTGGCGGGCGAGGTGCCCGTGGAGTCGGCGCTGCGGCGCTCAGGCGAGGGCAGGACCCCGCCCGGGGCGGTGGCGCGCGGACCGCTCGCCCGTTTCTGCACCGCCTTCTGGGAGCGGGCCCTGATCGAGGCGGCCGCCGCATGAGGACGGTTGCCGAACACCTGCGGACGGACCAGCGGGCGGCCCCGGCGGACTTGCTCCGCGAGCCCGGGCCCGCCAACGGGCCCCGGATGCCCGCGGAGTTGCTGGACGGCGTACGGCGGTGGCTCGCCGAGAGCGGGGCCGAGCCGACGCCCGCGCGGGTCGCGCAGGCCCTGCGCGAACAGGGCCGCGTGCTCGGGGACGCCGAAGTGCTCGGTGCGGCCGAGCAGTTGCGCTCCGAGCTGATCGGCAGCGGTCCGCTGGAGCCGTTGCTGGCCGATCCGTCGGTGACCGATGTCCTCGTGTCGGCCCCGGACCAGGTGTGGGTGGACCGGGGCGGCGGACTGGAGCGGGCCGCCGTAGCCTTCTCCGACGCGGCGGCCGTACGGCGCCTCGCGCAGCGCCTGGCCGCTGTGGCCGGCCGCCGACTGGACGACGCCCGGCCGTGGGTCGATGCCCGGCTGCCGGACGGGACCCGGCTGCACGCGGTGCTGCCTCCCGTCGCCGTCGGCTGCACCTGCCTGTCCCTGCGGGTCGTACGGCCGCGCGCGTTCACGCTGGAGGAACTGGTCGCGGCGGGTACGGTGCCGCCCGGCGGGGACCGAGTGCTGCGGGCGCTGATCGATGCCCGGCTGTCCTTCCTCATCAGCGGGGGGACCGGAACCGGTAAGACCACGCTGCTCAGCGCGCTGCTCGGACTGGCCGGGCCCGGCCAGCGGATCGTCCTCGCCGAGGACTCCGCGGAACTGCGACCCGACCATCCGCACGTCGTCCGCCTGGAAACCAGGCCCGCCAATCAGGAGGGCGCGGGCCTGGTCACCCTCGAGGACCTGGTGAGGCAGGCCCTGCGGATGCGGCCGGACCGGCTGGTCGTGGGCGAGGTGCGCGGCGGAGAGGTGGTTCATCTGCTGGCCGCGCTGAACACCGGTCACGAAGGCGGCTGCGGCACGGTGCACGCCAACGCGGCGGCGGACGTTCCCGCCCGGCTGGAGGCGCTGGGCACCGCGGCCGGGCTCGACCGGGCAGCGCTGCACAGCCAGTTGGCGGCCGCGCTGTCGGTGGTGCTGCACCTCGTGCGGGACCGTTCCGGGCGGCGGCGGATCGCCGAGGTGCGGGTGCTGGAGCGGGACGCGTCGGGACTGGTGCGGACCGTGCCGGCGCTGCGCTGGGGCGCGGAGGCGTTCGTGGCGGAACGGGGGTGGGAGCGGCTGCGGGGGCTGCTCCGGAGGGAGAGCGGGAGAGGCGGTGACGACCGCGATGGATGAGGGGTTCTCCGGCTCGGTCTGCGTGGCCGCGGGCGCGGTGTGTGCCGGGGCGGCCGTGTGGCTGCTGGGCGGGCGGCACTCCGCGGCACGGCGGGCGCGGTCGCTGCTCGCCGACGGCGGGCCGAAGGGCACGGGATCGCCGCTTTCGGACCGGGTCCTTCGCGGACTGGACCGGGCTCGGGGGCGGTTGCGCGCCGAGTGGTGGGCGCCTGCCGCCGGGATGGCGCTCGCGGTGCTGGGCGCTTCGGTGCTGCCGGTCGTCGCGGGGGCGGTCGGGGTGCCGCTGCTGCGCCGCACCCGGCTCGCCCGGGCGGCACGCCGACGGCAGGAGCGGCGGGCGGACGCGGTGATCGCCCTGTGCGGGGCGATCGCCGGAGAGGTCCGGGCCGGGCGGCAGCCGGGCGAGGCGCTGCTGTGCGCCGCTCGGGACTCGGGTGGGCTCGGCGACGCCCAGGCGGCGGTGCTGGCGGCGGCCCGGTTCGGCGGGGACGTGCCCGCAGCGCTCGCCGCGGCGGCCCGGCAGCCGGGCGCCGAGGGTCTGCGCGGCCTCGCGGCCTGCTGGCGGGTGGCCGTGGACCAGGGCGCCGGCCTGGCGGCCGGTCTTGACCGGCTCGAAGGGGCATTGCGGGCCGAGCGCGACCAACGCGCGGATCTGCGGGCCCAGTTGTCGGGGGCCAGGGCCACGGCCGTCATGCTCGCCGGCCTGCCGGCCCTCGGAGTCCTGCTGGGCACGGCCATGGGAGCCGACCCCTTGCGGGTGTTGCTGCACACGGGAGCGGGGCTGGGCTGCCTGGTCATCGGTGGCGTGCTGGAGAGCGCGGGGCTGTGGTGGGCCCTGCGGATCGTGCGAGCGGCGGAGGCGATGTGAGCGCGGGTGGTGTTGTCCACAGGTTGGGGATTGCCGCAGGGGCGGCGGTGCTCCTGTGGCTTTCGGTGAGATGGCTGGTGGCGATGGGCCGGGAGCGGAGCGCGCGGCGGCGGATGGCGGCGGTGCTGGGGACGGAGCGGACGGCGGAGGAGGCATGGCGCTCGCGCTCACGGCTCCGGGCGGCGGGTGCCCTGCGGCGGTGGCTGCCGGCGGTGGGCGTGGCCGGGGCCGGGTGGGTACTGGTCGGCGGGCTCACCGGGCTCGCGGTCGGGCTGGCCGCGGCGGCCGGGATGTGGCAGTGGAGGCGGCGGACGGCGAGCCGTCCCCAAGCGGAGTCCGACGCGGCCGAAGCAGCCCGCCAGCTCCCGCTCGCGGCCGACCTGTTGGCTGCCTGCATCGCGGCCGGTGCCGGTCCGGTGATCGCCGCCCAGGCCGTCGGGGAGGCCCTGGGCGGCCCCATCGGGGACGCACTGGCCCGGGGGGCCGCTCAGGTCCGGCTCGGCGGACAGCCGTCCGACGCCTGGCGCGGACTCGCCTCGATACCGGGGGCCGCGGCCCTGGCACGGCTGCTGGAACGGGCCGGCGAGTCGGGCCTTCCCGCCGCCGGACCGGTCGCCCGGCTCGCGGCCGACGTCCGCGCCGACCGGGCGCGCACCGCGACGGCCCGGGCACGCCGGGCGGCCGTGCTGGTCACCGCGCCGGTGGGGCTGTGCTTCCTGCCCGCCTTCGTCGCGGTGGGCGTGCTGCCCGTGCTGATCGGCCTCGCGGGTGGAGCGCTGGGCGGAGGTGGTGGCTGACGGCACTGGCTGGACGGATGCAGGAGCAATGAGTCGACAACCAACAGACCAAGACCTTACGGGGGTTGAGATGTACGGAAAGGTGCGGGCACGGCTGCGTGCCCTGGCGCGCAGGGACGCGGGAATGGTGACGTCCGAGTACGCGATGGGGATCATCGCGGCGGTGGCGTTCGCGGTGTTGCTCTACGAGGTGGTGACGAGCGGCCAGGTCAAGACGGAGTTGCAGAACATCGTGAAGCGAGCGCTCAGTGCGCGGATGTGAACGGGCACGGGCACACCGAGCCGAACGGGGAGGCGCCGACGCGGGGTTCGTGACGGCGGAGGCCGCCGTGGTCCTGCCCGTGCTGGTGCTGGTGGTGACGACGCTGGTCTGGGTCCTGCTGGTCGTGCTCGCGCAGATCCAGTGCGTGGACGCGGCACGGGCAGGGGCCCGGGCCGCCGCCCGCCAGGACCCGGACGGCGCGGTCACCCGAGTGACCCGGGATGTGGCACCGCGCGGGGCGAAGGTCACGGTGACCCGCCGGGGAGACCACGTGCATGTGGTCGTCGTGGCCGACCCGCCGGGGCTGGGCGTCCTGCCCTTCCAACTGAGGGAGGAGGCCGTGGCGGAGGCGGAGGACACGGTCGGGACGCGCGCACAGCGGGGGATGGGGACATGAGGCGCCTCATTCCTGTCTTCCGCGGCCTTCGGCGGCTCATCGGTGGCGGGCGTGGCGGACGCCGTCCGTCGGACCGCGGTTCCGCCACCGTGTGGAGCGTCGGGGCGATCGCCCTGCTCTGCGTGGTGTTCGGCATCGGTCTGGCTCTGGGGCAGGCGGTGGTCGACCGGCACCGCGCCGCCGGGGCCGCCGACCTCGCGGCGCTGGCGGCGGCGGGCCACTGGGCCGAGGGCGGTGCCGCCGCCTGCACCCGGGCGGAGGAGGTGGCCCGGGCACAGGGCACCCGCCTCGTCCGGTGCGCGATCGTGGGCGACACCTCGGACGTCACGGCGGCGGCGGAAGGGGGTCCCTTCACCACGGAGGTGAGGGCGAGAGCGGGACCGGCGTCCCCGGTGGGCACCCCGGTGGGGCCGGCGGGGCTCGGGGAGCCCACGACGGGGTCGGTGGGGTCTGGAGGGCCCATGGCAGGCTCTCCGGCCGCCGCGGGGTCCAGGGAGAGGGCCTGAACCCCTGTGGGATCCGTAGCAGGGGCCTACAGCCCCCCACGGGATCCATGACACCGGCACCTTTCGCCGGCGTGGGCTAAGCCTCCGTCTCAGCCTCCGTCTCCGCCTCCGTCTCCGTCTCGGCATCCGCCTCCTTCTCCTCCGGGGCCGCCTTCAGCAGCACCGTCAGCAGACGTACGGCCCCCCTCTTGTGCAGCGGGTCGTTGCCGTTGCCGCACTTGGGGGACTGGATGCAGGACGGGCAGCCGGAGTCGCACTCGCAGGAGGCGATGGCCTCGCGGGTGGCGGAGAGCCAGGCGCGCGCGGTGTGGAAGGCGCGCTCGGCGAAGCCCGCGCCGCCCGGATGACCGTCGTAGACGAAGACCGTGGGCAGCAGCGTGTCGGGGTGCAGCGGGACGGACACGCCGCCGATGTCCCAGCGGTCGCAGGTCGCGAACAGGGGCAGCATGCCGATCGACGCGTGCTCCGCGGCGTGCAGGGCGCCACCGAGGATCTCCGGGTTGATCCGGGCCTCGTCGAGCTGGTCCTCGGTGACCGTCCACCACACCGCGCGGGTGCGCAGCGTACGAGGAGGGAGGTCGAGTTTCGTCTCGCCGAGCACTTCACCGGTGATGACACGTCTGCGCAGGAAGGAGACCACCTGGTTGGTGACCTCGACGGAGCCGTAGCACAGGCGGCCGTCGCCCCAGGGCACCTCGATGTCCGTCTCCAGGACGGAGATCGCCGTCGTGTCGCGGGCGACCGTCGTGTACGGCGGGGCGGCCTCCTCGACCAGGGCGACCGAGTCGTCCAGGTCGAGGGAGCGCACCAGGTACGTAAGGCCCTGGTGCAGATGGACCGCGCCCTCGTGCACCGTCGTGTGCGCCGCGCCCGCGTCGACCGTGCCGAGCAGCCGGCCGGTGCCGGCCTCGACGATCTGCACCGGCCGTCCGCCCTCGCCGCGGATGTCGGTGAGGTCGGCGGCCCGTTCCCGGCGGGTCCAGTGCCAGGCCTTCGTCCGGCGGCGCAGCAGCTTCGCGGCCTCCAGCTGCGGCAGCAGCTCCGCGCAGGCCGGGCCGAACAGTTCGGTGTCCTCCTCGGTGAGCGGCAGCTCGGCGGCGGCCGCGCACAGGTGCGGGGCGAGGACGTAGGGGTTGTCGGGGTCGAGGACCGTGGACTCGACCGGCTGGTCGAACAGGGCCTCGGGGTGGTGGACGAGGAAGGTGTCCAGCGGGTCGTCGCGGGCGACCAGCACCGCCAGGGCGCCCTGACCGGAGCGCCCCGCGCGGCCCGCCTGCTGCCACAGGGAGGCGCGGGTGCCCGGGTAGCCGGCGATCAGTACGGCGTCCAGGCCGGACACGTCCACGCCCAGTTCCAGGGCGGTCGTGGCGGCCAGGCCCAGGAGCTCGCCGGAGTGCAGGGCGCGTTCCAGGGCGCGGCGCTCCTCGGGCAGATAGCCGCCCCGGTAGGCCGCGACGCGCCGGGCCAGCGGCCGGTCGATCTCGGCCAGCCGCTCCTGGGCGATCACCGAGATCAGCTCGGCGCCGCGCCGGGACCGTACGAAGGCGACCGAGCGCACGCCCTGGAGGGTGAGGTCGGTCAGCAGGTCCGCCGTCTCGGCGGTGGCGGTACGCCGGACGGGCGCGCCCCGCTCGCCCCGCAGCTCGGTCAGCGGGGGCTCCCAGAGGGCGAACACCAGTTCACCGCGGGGTGAGGCGTCGTCGGCAACCTCCACCACGGGCACGCCGGTGAGGCGGCGGGCGGCCACCGCGGGCTCCGCGGCGGTCGCCGAGGCCAGCAGGAAGACCGGAGAGGCGCCGTAGCGCGCGCACAGCCGGCGCAGTCGGCGCAGGACCTGGGCGACATGGGAGCCGAAGACACCCCGGTAGGTGTGGCACTCGTCGACGACCACGTACTTCAGGGCCCGCAGGAAGGAGGACCAGCGCGGGTGGGAGGGCAGGATCCCGCGGTGCAGCATGTCGGGGTTGGTCAGGACGTGGTTGGCGTACTGGCGGATCCACTCGCGTTCCTCGGGCGGGGTGTCGCCGTCGTACACCGCGGGGCGCACGGCCTTGCCCAGCGGCCGGGCGAGTTCCTTCACCGCGCGGCACTGGTCGGCCGCGAGAGCCTTGGTGGGGGCCAGGTACAGGGCGGTGGCGCCGCGGCCGTTGGCCGCCTCGGAACCGTCCAGCAACGTCGAGAGCACCGGCACGAGGTAGGCCAGCGACTTGCCGGACGCGGTGCCCGTGGCGACGACGACGGAGTCGCCGTCCAGGGCGTGCCCCGCGACGCGCGCCTGGTGCGCCCACGGGTGTTCGATTCCGCACGCCTGGACCGCCGCGATCACCTCCGGCCGAATCCGGTCGGGCCAGACGGCATGGCGCCCCTCGCGCGGGGGCAAGTGCTCCGTATGAGTGATGCGCGCAGCCCGGCTCTGCCCCGCGGCGAGCCGGTCGAGAACCGCGCCCGGCGCCAGGCGGGTTGCGGGGGCAGCCGGGGATCGATCGGATCGGTGATTCTTGGCCATCGGCACCGAGTCTGTCACCGGCGTGCAGGACAATGGGACCAAGGCGTCGTGCACGCCTGCCGGTAAGTGATTGAATGCCATCGCGGCTGGCGAACCGTCCCGGGGGCTTCAAGCCGAGGTGTCCCGAGGGGCGACCGCTCGATAGCAAGGTGCTGGAGGATCCGTGGACCTGTCCCTGTCGACCCGTACCGTCGGCGATCGTACGGTCGTCGAGGTCGGTGGCGAAATCGACGTATATACCGCGCCCAAGCTGCGCGAGCAGCTGGTCGAGCTGGTGAACGACGGGAATTTCCACCTCGTCGTCGACATGGAGGGCGTGGACTTCCTCGACTCCACCGGGCTCGGCGTGCTGGTCGGAGGCCTGAAGCGAGTGCGTGCCCATGAGGGCTCGCTGCGCCTGGTGTGCAACCAGGAGCGCATTCTCAAGATCTTCCGCATCACCGGTCTCACCAAGGTGTTCCCGATCCACACCTCGGTCGACGAAGCGGTGGCGGCCACAGACTGACCGCCGGCCCCGGGCTGGTGACCGGGGCGGAAGAGTCCAAGCGGGGGCCGGGCTTTTCGGCGGCCCGGTCCTCCGACAGCACGCCCGTAGCTCCGAGGGGGATGCATGGCCACCGTCGAACTCCGCTTCAGCGCGCTGCCCGAGCACGTCAGGACCGCCCGTCTGGTGGCGGCAGCGGTGGCGCGCAGGGCCGGAGTGGACGAGGCCGTCCTCGACGAGGTCAGACTCGCCGTCGGCGAGGCCTGTTCCCGGGCTGTGGGGCTGCATCGCAACGGCGGGATCTCGGCACCGGTGAAGGTGATGCTGACCGAGGAGGAGAAGCAGTTCTCCATCGAGGTCGGCGACGAGGCCCGGCACGCGCCGTACCACGCCGGGGACGCCCCGGGCGCGGTGGACGAGGCGGAGGCCGAGGAGGACGAGATGGGCCTCGCGGTCATCAGCGGCCTCGTCGACGACGTGGAGGTCTCGGCAGGGGAGCAGGGCGGGCTCATCAAGATGACCTGGCCGACCACACCGCCGGTCGCGACGCTTCCCTGACGCACCTCCACCCATTCGGCGCAACACACGAGGGCCCTGCTCCGCAGGGCCCTTCTTGTTGCGCGACCGCTTCCACCAGGTACATTGAATTCGTGAATGAATTCACGACCGGTCGGCAGATCATTTGATCAAGCATTGATCGCGGGTCAATGGTTTTGAGCCATTACCTCTTTCGGGTTCCGTGGCGTGACGTCGATCATTTGCTGAAGAGCAGGTGAAGGGCAATTCGGTTTGCCGCGCTCTGTTTTGATCAGGTTCCGCTACCTACAATCCGTCCACATCTTGAGCTCAGCCCAAGCGTCAAGGAGGACGAATGGCGGGGCTTTCTACCCCTCATCAGTTGGGCCACCCGACAACCTTCGCAGCTGCAGTGTTGACCAACGACAATCGGATCATCGTGGCGGTCATCGCGGCCGTCGCGCTGGCCGCGCTCGTGGTCGCAGGCGTCCTGGTGCGCCAGGTGCTCGCTGCGGGCGAGGGCACCAGCAGCATGAAGAAGATCGCGGAAGCGGTCCAGGAAGGCGCGAACGCCTATCTGGGCCGCCAGTTGCGCACGCTCGGCGTATTCGCGGTGATCGTGTTCTTCCTGCTCATGCTGCTGCCCGCGGACGACTGGAATCAGCGCGCCGGACGATCGGTGTTCTTCCTGATCGGTGCCGCCTTCTCGGCGGCCACCGGCTATATCGGCATGTGGCTCGCCGTGCGCAGCAATGTACGTGTCGCCGCGGCGGCCCGGGAAGCGACCCCTTCGGAGGGTGAGCCGGAAAAGGATCTCACCGCTGTCTCGCACAAGGCCATGAAGATCGCTTTTCGCACCGGCGGCGTCGTCGGCATGTTCACAGTGGGGCTCGGCCTGCTCGGCGCCTCCTGTGTGGTGCTGGTGTACGCGGCCGACGCGCCGAAGGTGCTGGAGGGCTTCGGCCTCGGTGCCGCGCTGATCGCGATGTTCATGCGTGTGGGCGGCGGCATCTTCACCAAGGCCGCCGACGTCGGCGCCGACCTGGTCGGCAAGGTCGAGCAGGGCATTCCGGAGGACGATCCGCGCAATGCCGCGACCATCGCCGACAACGTGGGCGACAACGTCGGCGACTGCGCGGGCATGGCGGCCGACCTCTTCGAGTCGTACGCCGTCACGCTGGTCGCCGCGCTCATCCTCGGCAAGGCGGCCTTCGGCAACGACGGGCTCGCCTTCCCGCTGCTCGTGCCGGCCATCGGTGTGATCACCGCCATGATCGGGATCTTCGCGGTGGCGCCGCGCCGCGCCGACCGCAGCGGTATGAGCGCGATCAACCGCGGTTTCTTCATCTCCGCGGTGATCTCACTCGCCCTGGTCGCGGCCGCCGTCTTCATCTATCTGCCGTCGTCGTACGCGGGTCTCACCGGCGTCACCGACGCTGCGATCAGCGGCAAGGACGGCGACCCGCGGATCCTCGCCCTGGTCGCGGTGGCGATCGGCATCCTGCTGGCCGCCGTGATCCAGCAGCTGACCGGCTACTTCACCGAGACCAACCGCCGGCCGGTCAGAGACATCGGCAAGACCTCGCTCACCGGTCCGGCCACCGTCGTCCTCGCCGGTGTCTCCGTGGGCCTGGAGTCGGCCGTCTACACCGCCCTGCTGATCGGCCTCAGCGTGTACGGGGCCTTCCTGCTCGGCGGTACGTCGATCATGCTCGCGCTGTTCGCGGTGGCGCTGGCCGGCACCGGACTGCTCACCACGGTCGGCGTGATCGTCGCCATGGACACCTTCGGCCCGGTCTCCGACAACGCCCAGGGCATCGCCGAGATGTCCGGCGACGTCGAGGGCGCGGGCGCCCAGGTGCTCACCAACCTGGACGCGGTGGGCAACACCACCAAGGCCATCACCAAGGGCATCGCCATCGCCACCGCCGTCCTCGCGGCCTCGGCGCTCTTCGGGTCGTACCGGGACGCCATCACCACCGGCGCGCGTGACGTCGGGGAGAAACTGACCGGTTCGGGTGCGCCGATGACCCTGATCATGGACATCTCGCAGCCCAACAACCTGGTCGGCCTCATCGCCGGCGCGGCGGTCGTCTTCCTCTTCTCGGGGCTGGCGATCAACGCGGTGTCCCGGTCGGCGGGTTCGGTGGTGTTCGAGGTGCGCCGGCAGTTCCGCGAGAAGCCCGGGATCATGGACTTCAGCGAGAAGCCGGAGTACGGCAAGGTCGTCGACATCTGCACCAAGGACGCCCTGCGCGAGCTCGCCACACCCGGTCTGCTCGCCGTCATGGCGCCCATCTTCATCGGGTTCACGCTCGGTGTAGGTGCGCTCGGCTCCTATCTCGCGGGCGCGATCGGCGCGGGCACGCTGATGGCGGTGTTCCTCGCCAATTCCGGTGGCGCCTGGGACAACGCCAAGAAGCTGGTAGAGGACGGCAACCACGGCGGCAAGGGCAGCGAGGCCCATGCGGCCACGGTGATCGGGGACACGGTCGGCGATCCCTTCAAGGACACCGCCGGCCCCGCGATCAACCCGCTGCTGAAGGTGATGAACCTGGTGTCGCTGCTCATCGCGCCCGCGGTCATCAAGTTCTCCTACGGCAGCGACAAGAGTCTCGGCGTACGGATCGTGATCGCGGTCCTGTCGCTGGCCGTGATCATCGGTGCGGTCTACATCTCCAAGCGGCGCGGCATCGCCGTTGGCGACGACGACAACGCCGAACGGGTGTCCAAGTCAGCCGATCCCGCAGTGGTTTCGTAAGCGGTCTCATCCCGGGCCCAGCTCAGGAGACAGGCGGGCGGCGCGTACGACGCGTCGCCCGCCGCCGTGTGTGCGGATGCTCCCCGTGAGCCTTCTCTCGCTTGGTGCAAATGGCTGCAAGACAGCACACAAGGGGCGATCGACCCCCGAGTGCGGCCGACGCGGCGTGTATGTTCCGGGGCCGAGAGCCATGGAAGGGACCCATCCGGTGAACAAGAAGCTCGCGGCCGCACTGTCCGGCGGTGCGGTACTCGTACTGGCACTGACGGGCTGCACCAGCGGCACAGCCGACGACAAGAACGACGCGCTGAACACCTGGGCCAAGCAGGTGTGCGACGCGGTGCAGCCGCAGGCGAAGAAGATCGAGGCCGCCAACGCCGCCATCCAGAAGGAGACCTCGGACAACAGCGCGCCGGCCCAGGTCCAGAAGACCGACGCGCAGGCCTTCCAGGACATGGCCGATGCCTACAAGGCCATCGGCCAGGCCGTGAACAGCGCCGGCGCACCCGAGGTCGACAAGGGCCGGAAGAAGCAGCAGGACGCGGTCAAGGAGCTCAACGGCCTGTCGGCCTCGTACACCTCCCTGAAGCAGCAGGTGGACAAGCTCGACACCAAGGACCAGGCCAAGTTCGCGGACGGCCTCAAGGACATCGCCACCCGGCTGGACAAGCTGAGCCGGACCGGAAGCGACGCGCTGAAGAACCTCGAGGAGGGCGACGTCGGCAGGGCGATGGCGCAGCAGCCGAGCTGCAAGTCCGCCTCCGCCACCCCATCCACCTCGGCCTCGTCTCCGGCGACGAGCGGCTGACACACCAGACACACGCAGCCACACGCGCGCGTGCGCTGTCGGAGTGAGCCGACACAATGGGGGCGTGAGTGACACCAGCCTGCCCGCACTGCCCGCCTCCGACCGACCGGACGTCGCCGCCCGGCTCCGGGACGCCCTGCTCGGCGCCTCCTTCACCGCCGACGGACTGCTCGAACTGCTCGGCGCGCCCGCGTACGCGGCGCTGGCGCGCAGCGAGACCGTTCCCGCGCTCCGGGCCACGCGCGGCGACACGCCGCTGGAACTGCTGGTCCGGCTGTTCCTGCTCCAGCAGCCGGTGCCGTACGCGCGAGTGGCGGGCGTCCTGCCCGCCGAAGCGTGCCTGGAGACCGGCTGGCTGGTGCGCATCGGCACCGACGAGGTCGCCGCGACCGTGGATGTCCGGCCGTACGGCGGACTCGACGGCGAGGACTGGTTCATCGTGTCCGACCTGGGCTGCGCGGTCGGCGGCGCGGGCGGGATCGGCAGCCGCGACGAGGGCGTCGTCCTCGGTGTCGGCGGCGCCTCCACGACCCTGGCCGGCATCACGGTCCGCGCGCCGGTCGGCTCCGCGCTCGACCTCGGCACCGGCTCCGGCATCCAGGCGCTGCACGCCGGCCGGCACGCCACGCGCGTGACCGCCACCGACGTCAACCCGCGCGCGCTGCACATCACCGCCCTGACGCTGGCGCTGTCCGGCGCGCGGGCCGCCGATCTGCGCCAGGGCTCGCTGTTCGAGCCGGTCCGCGACGACGAGCGGTTCGACCTGATCGTGTCGAACCCGCCCTTCGTGATCTCCCCGGGCGCCCGGCTGACGTACCGCGACGGCGGGATGGGCGGGGACGATCTGTGCCGCACGCTCGTTCAGCAGGCGGGGGAGCGGCTGAACGAGGGCGGGTTCGCGCAGTTCCTCGCCAACTGGCAGCACGTCGAAGGGGAGGACTGGCAGGACAGGCTCAGGTCATGGGTGCCCCGCGGGTGCGACGCGTGGATCGTGCAGCGCGAGGTGCAGGACGTCACGCAGTACGCCGAACTGTGGCTGAGGGACGCGGGCGACCACCGCGGCGACGCCGCGGAGTACCAGGCACGGTACGACGCCTGGCTGGAGGAGTTCGAGGCGCGCAAGGTCAGGGCCGTGGGCTTCGGCTGGATCACACTGCGCAGGACGGGATCCGCGACGCCCTCGATCACCGTGGAGGAGTGGCCGCACCCGGTGGAACAGCCGCTCGGCGACACCGTCCGGGCGCACTTCGCCCGCGTCGACTATCTGCGGGGCCACGACGACGCGGCCCTGCTCGACGGTCACTTCCGGCTCGTGCGCGAGGTGGTCCAGGAGCAGGTCGGACTGCCCGGCGCCGAGGATCCCGAGCATGTCGTGCTGCGCCAGAACCGCGGGATGCGCCGGGCCATCACGGTGGACACGGTGGGCGCCGGCTTCGCCGGTGTCTGCGACGGCACGCTGAGCGCCGGCCGCATCCTGGACGCCATCGCCCAGCTGATGGGCGAGAACCCCCTCCTCCTGCGTGACCGCACACCGGCCCAGATCCGCCTGCTGGTGGAACAGGGTTTCATCGAGCCGGCGCAGGAATCGGCGGAGGAGCCTGCTCAGTGACCGGTGCAGTGGCCCGTTCACGCGACCGATGAGGCCTGTGCTCCTGGGGTGGCCTCCGGGCCTTCCGGGGCTGAGGGGGCGGGGGCGAGTTTCCGTCGTTTTCGGGGCCTGTGGGTCGTTTCGACGGGGCTCGGGCCAACGTTTTTGATCTTTGCCGGGGGTCGGGCGGGAAAACGCCGGAAAAAAGCGGAGAGCTTGATTCCCGTCACCTCGCAGCGGCGGTCGGAGCGCCGCCCCGGGCGTGGGCCGACTCGTGTTCACCGCAGGTTGGCGTCGTCGTCGCCCGCGGGTGGCAGCCTCCCGTACCGAGGCATCCGGGGATGGGAAAGGACGTACATGGAGAGCGGGCCGGCGATCTTCGCGGGAACGGTGTTCTCCCTGTTCGGAGCGGCTTTGCTGGGATGGACGGCGGTCCGGCTCCGGCACCGGGAACCCGTCGCCCTCGGTCTGGCCCGCACCGCGTCGGCGACCGTCGCGACCCTGGCCGCCGTGACCGCCCTGACCGCCGGCGTGTGGTGCTTCGGGCGGCTGTGACAGCCGCCGCACCCGTCCGGTCTCCGTAACTGAGAAATCACCTTCCGCATCAGCCCGAACGGCCTGGTGAGCACTCCGGGCGGCAGGAAGGGGGGTAGTCGGGTTACCGTTCGAGTGGCCGTTGCGGGCTTTTCCCGTTTGACACGGGGGCGGGATGTACCGTCACACTCCGCAGCGTCACCACCCCCCGACCCCCGGGAAATCAAGGCCTGGGGAGGCCCCAGCGTCGACCGGAGAGAAGAGCGAAGTTGTCCCCGACCAGCGAGACCGCACAGGGCGGCCGCCGACTCGTCATCGTCGAGTCGCCTGCCAAGGCGAAGACGATCAAGGGCTACCTCGGCCCCGGCTACACCGTCGAGGCGAGCGTCGGGCACATCCGCGACCTTCCCAACGGTGCCGCGGAGGTCCCCGAGAAGTACACCGGTGAGGTCCGCCGCCTCGGTGTGGACGTGGAACACGACTTCCAGCCGATCTATGTCGTCAACGCGGACAAGAGGGCCCAGGTCAAGAAGCTCAAGGATCTGCTGAAGGAATCCGACGAGCTCTTCCTCGCCACCGATGAGGACCGCGAGGGCGAGGCCATCGCCTGGCACCTTCAGGAGGTGCTCAAGCCGAAGATCCCGGTCAAGCGGATGGTCTTCCACGAGATCACCAAGGACGCCATCCGGGAGGCGGTCGCCAACCCGCGCCAGCTCAACCAGCGGCTGGTCGACGCCCAGGAGACCCGGCGCATCCTCGACCGCCTCTACGGCTACGAGGTCTCTCCCGTGCTGTGGAAGAAGGTCATGCCGCGGCTTTCGGCGGGCCGGGTCCAGTCCGTCGCGACGCGGCTCGTGGTCGAGCGGGAGCGCGAGCGCATGGCGTTCCGTTCCGCCGAGTACTGGGATCTGACCGGCACCTTCGCGACCGGCCGGGCAGGTGACCCGAGCGACCCGTCGGCACTGGTCGCCCGGCTGCAGACCGTCGACGGCAGGCGGGTCGCGCAGGGCCGCGACTTCGACTCCCTGGGCCGGCTCAGGACCCCGAGCACCCTCCACCTCGACGAGGCCGCCGCCCGCGCCCTGGCCGCGGCCCTGGAGAGCACCAGCTTCTCCGTCCGGTCGGTCGAGTCCAAGCCGTACCGCCGCTCGCCGTACGCCCCGTTCCGTACGACGACGCTCCAGCAGGAGGCCAGCCGCAAGCTCGGCTTCGGCGCGAAGGCGACCATGCAGATCGCGCAGAAGCTGTACGAGAACGGCTACATCACGTACATGCGTACGGACTCCACGACCCTGAGCGACACGGCGATCTCCGCCGCCCGCGCCCAGGTCACCCACCTGTACGGCGCCGACTACCTGCCGCCGCAGCCCCGTACGTACGCCGGGAAGGTCAAGAACGCGCAGGAGGCGCACGAGGCGATCCGTCCTTCGGGTGATCGTTTCCGCACGCCCGCCGAGACCGGCCTGACCGGCGACCAGTTCAAGCTCTACGAGCTGATCTGGAAGCGGACGGTCGCCTCCCAGATGAAGGACGCGACCGGGAACAGCGTGACCGTGAGGATCGGCGGCGCCGCGGCCGACGGCCGGGACGTCGAGTTCAGCGCGTCCGGCAAGACGATCACCTTCCACGGCTTCCTCAAGGCGTACGTCGAGGGCGCCGACGACCCCAACGCCGAGCTCGACGACCGCGAGCGCCGGCTGCCCCAGGTCGGCGAGGGCGACGCGCTCACGGCCAGGGAGATCACAGTCGACGGCCACGCCACCAAGCCCCCGGCCCGCTACACCGAGGCCAGCCTGGTCAAGGAGCTGGAAGAGCGCGAGATCGGCCGCCCGTCGACGTACGCGTCGATCATCGGCACGATCCTCGACCGCGGCTACGTCTTCAAGAAGGGCACGGCCCTGGTGCCGTCCTTCCTGTCCTTCGCCGTGGTCAATCTCCTGGAGAAGCACTTCGGGCGGCTCGTCGACTACGACTTCACCGCCAAGATGGAGGACGACCTCGACCGCATCGCGCGCGGTGAGGCGAAGGCCGTGCCGTGGCTGAAGCGCTTCTACTTCGGCGAGGGCACCGACAACGGCGGCGCCGCCGAGGCCGGCAACGGCGACGGGGATCACCTCGGCGGGCTCAAGGAGCTGGTGACCGACCTGGGCGCGATCGACGCGCGCGAGGTGTCGTCGTTCCCCGTGGGCAACGACATCGTGCTGCGGGTCGGGCGCTTCGGCCCGTACATCGAGCGCGGTGAGAAGGGGAGCGACACCCACCAGCGCGCCGACATCGCGGCCGACCTGGCCCCGGACGAGCTGTCCGTCGAGTTCGCCGAGGAACTGCTCGCCAGGCCGAGCGGCGACTTCGAGCTGGGCACCGACCCGGCCACCGGTCACACGATCGTCGCCAAGGACGGCCGCTACGGCCCCTACGTCACCGAGGTGCTCCCCGAGGGCACCCCGAAGACCGGCAAGAACGCGGTCAAGCCCCGTACGGCCTCGCTGTTCAAGTCGATGTCCGTGGACACCGTCACCCTGGACGACGCCCTGAAGCTCATGTCGCTGCCGCGCGTCGTCGGCACCGACGCCGACGGCCAGGAGATCACCGCGCAGAACGGCCGCTACGGCCCGTACCTGAAGAAGGGCACGGACTCGCGCTCGCTCCAGTCCGAGGACCAGATCTTCACGATCACGCTCGAGGAGGCGCAGGCGATCTACGCCCAGCCCAAGCAGCGGGGCCGCGCGGCCGCCAAGCCGCCGCTGAAGGAGCTCGGCGAGGACCCGGTCAGCGGCAAGCCGGTCGTGGTGAAGGACGGCCGCTTCGGCCCGTACGTCACCGACGGCGAGACCAACGCGACCCTGCGCTCCGGCGACAGCGTCGAGGCGATCACCCCGGAGCGCGGTTTCGAGCTCCTCGCGGAGAAGCGGGCGAAGGGCCCGGCCAAGAAGACCGCGAAGAAGGCCGCCGCCAAGAAGACGACGGCGAAGAAGACGGCGTCCACGGCCGCGAAGAAGACCGCGGCCAAGAAGACGACCACCGCCAAGAAGACGGCCGCCAAGAAGACCACCGCGAAGAAGACCACCGCGAAGGCGACGGCAGCCAAGGCGGCGGAGGACTGATCGCGCGGCGGATCCCTCACGGCTCCTTTGCGAAAGGCACGCCCCGGCATCACTTTGGTGTCGGGGCGTGCGCACCTCCGGACGGTCACTCCGTGCTGTCGGTGCGTCCCGATAGGCTGAACGCATGACGCGAGCCGAGCAGCCAACGGCCCACACCTCCGCACCCGACGACGCTCTCATGGCCGATTCCCGCGAGCGCGCCGTCCGCGCCCTGCTGCGCCGGCCGCAGTTGCGGCGGCTGTGGAGCGCCCAACTGGTGGGAGGTGTCGGGGACACCCTCGCGCTCCTGGTCCTGGTCGTCCTCGCCCTCCAGGCGGCGGTCGCCGCAGGCCCCTTCGGCGGCGGCTACCGGGGCGTGGCCTTCGCAGTGGCGACGGTCTTCGGAGCACGCATCCTGGCGACGCTGCTCTTCGGCGCGGTCCTCCTCGGCCCGCTCACCTCTCTCACCTCGCAGGAGGGACCGCTCGACCGGCGCTGGACCATGGTCGGCGCCGACGGTCTGCGCGCCGCCCTGCTGATCGTCGCGCCGCTGTGGATCGACTGGACGCCGAACGACGCCCTGCCCCTCCTCCTGGTCACCGTCTTCGTGACGGGGGTCGCCGAGCGTTTCTGGAGCGTGTGCAGGGAGAGCGCGGCCCCCGCGCTGCTGCCCGCCCCGCCCCCGGAGGGCGCCACGGTGCGCCCGCTGCCGGACCACATGGACGCCCTGCGCCGACTGTCGCTGCGGACCACCTTCCTGGCAGTCCCGCTGGGGGCCGCAGCCCTGGTCGCCGCCTCCCTGCTCAACAACCTCCTGGGCACCGGCGTGGCCTGGTTCGACCAGCACCAGGCGGCCCTCGGCGCGTACGTCGCGGCCGGCCTGTTCGCCGCGTCCCTGTCCGTGCTGACCCACCTGGAACTGCCCGGCACGCGCACCCCCCGCCCGCGCTCGCCGCTGGAGGGGCTGCGCCGCCCCAAGACGGGCACCGGTGTCGACAAGGGCCGCACGGGCGCCGTGCCGCTGCTCGTGCTCGCCTGCGCGTCCGTCGCCGGGGCGATCGCCGCCGCGGTCGCCGTCTGCGTGCTGCACGCCACGGACCTGCGCGGCGGCCCGGTGCTGTACGGGCTGGCGGTGCTCGCCCTGACCGGCGGGGTCGCCGTCGGCATCCGTACGGCGCCGAAGGCGCTGGTCTCCCTGTCGCGGCGGCGGCTGCTGGCCCTGACGACCGCCCTCACCGGTGTCGCCCTGCTCGCCGCCGGGCTGGTCCCCGACGTCACCACGGTCCTGCTGATCCTCGCGCTGGCCGGGGTGAGCGCGGGCGCCGCCGCCAACACCGGGCACACGCTGCTCGACCAGGAGGCCGAGGACTACCGCAAGCCGCGCATGACCGAGCACCTGCACGCGGTGGTACGGGTCTTCGTGGCGCTCGGTGCGGTGCTCGCCCCCGTGGTCGCCGCCGGGATCGGCCCGCACCGGCTGGAGGAAGGCCGGTTCGTGTTCGCGCACGGCGGCGCCGCGTTCACGCTGATGCTGGTCGGCGCGCTGCTGCTGCCGGTGGCCGCGCTGGTCCTCGCCAAGGTCGACGACCGCTCCGGCGTACCCCTGCGGCAGGACCTCGTCGATGCCCTGCGGGGCGGCGACGACCCGGTGACGGCCCCCGCGGAGTCCGGGTTCTTCATCGCCCTGGAGGGCGGCGACGGCGCCGGCAAGTCCACGCAGGCCGAGGCGCTCGCCGACTGGATCAGGTCCAAGGGCCACGAGGTCGTCCTCACCCGCGAGCCGGGCGCCACTCCCGTGGGCAAGCGCCTGCGCTCGATCCTGCTGGACGTGTCCTCGCAGGGCCTGTCCCACCGCGCGGAGGCGCTGCTGTACGCCGCCGACCGCGCGGAGCACGTCGACACGGTCGTACGGCCCGCGCTGAAGCGGGGCGCCGTGGTGATCACCGACCGGTACATCGACTCCTCCGTCGCCTACCAGGGCGCGGGCCGCGACCTGTCCCCGACGGAGATCGCGCGGATCTCCCGCTGGGCGACGAACGGGCTGGTGCCGCATCTGACGGTCCTGCTGGACGTTTCGCCGGAGACCGCCCGTGAACGGTTCACGGAGGCGCCCGACCGCCTGGAGTCGGAGCCGGCCGAGTTCCACGCGCGCGTGCGGTCCGGTTTCCTGGCGCTGGCCGCCGCCGACCCCGGCCGTTACCTCGTGGTGGACGCCGGGCAGGAGCCCGAGGCGGTGACCACGGTCGTCCGGCACCGGCTCGACCAGATGCTGCCGCTGTCCGAGGCCGAGCTGAAGGCGCAGGAGGAAGCGCGGAAGAAGGCCGAGGAGGAGGCGCGCCGCAAGGCCGAGGAAGAGGCCCGGCGCAGGGCCGAGGAGGAGCGCCTGGAGCGCGAGCGCCAGGAGCAGCTGGCGCGGCTGCGCGCCGAGGAGGAGGAGCGCAAGCGGCGCGAGCTGGAGGAGGCGCAGCGGCGCGAGGCCGAGCGGCAGGCCGAGGAGGCCCGGCAGCGCGCCGAGGAGGCCCGGCGCAAGGCCGAGGAGGAACAGGCCCGGCTGCTCGCGGAGGAGCGGGCACGGGCGGAGGCCGAGGCGCGCCGCAAGGCCGAGGAGGAGCAGCGGCGCCGGCAGGCCGAGGAGGAGGAGCGGCTGCGTGCCGAGGCTGAGGCGCGGCGGCTGGAGAAGCAGCGCAAGGCGGAGGAGGCCCTGCTGCGGGCCGAGGAGGCCCGGCGGGCGGCGGAGCAGGCCGCGGCCACCGCGCAGGCCGGTCCGCGCCGGTCCACGGAGCCCGCGGCCGCGGCGGTGCCGCCGGAGGCGGTGACCGTGCCGACGCCGGTGGTGACGCCGACGAACGCGTCGGGCGGACCCGCGGATGAGACGGCGGTGCTGCCGCCGGTGCGGGGCGAGCGGGGGAGCGACGAGTCTTCGGGCGATGGCTCGGGGCAGGACTCGGGCCGGGGCTCGGTCGGGACCTCCCGTGGGGAGGACTCCCGCGGGACGTCGCGCGGATCGGCGGAGTCGGGGCCGCGGACGGCGGGTGAGACCGAGTCCGAGGTGACCGCGGAGCTGCCGCAGCCCATGGTTCCGCCGGGGGCCGCGGACGAGACCGCCGTACTGCCGGCTTTCACGCCGGGGGCCGCGGACGAGACGGCGGTCCTGCCTCCGGTGCGCGGGGAGGACCCCACGGACCGGGTTCCGCCCGGCTTCTTCCGGGACGAGCGGGACGAGCGGTCGCCGGGCGCGTGGCCCGACCAGAGCGACGACCGTACGCGGGAGCTGCCCCAGGTCGACGCCGAGGCAGTTGCCCGGCGGCGGCCGCGGCCGGACTGGGCCGAGGAGACGCCGCTCGACGATCTGCCGACGCTGGCGGACGAGTTGCTGGGCCCGCGTGAGGACGGCCAGGGGTTCGACGACGGCGAGGGCGGCCGGGGACGGGGCCGGCGGCGCTGAGCCGCGGGACAGGGGCCGATGGGGTCGCCGGTGGGCCTGCCGGAGGTCGGATCGGGCCCCGCACCGGAGAGGGGTCGGGTCCCGGGACTGGCCGGGTCCGGAGGCGGGGCGGATCGGAGGCGGGCGGGTCCGGTGCGCGGGAGCTGCCGATTCGCGCGTCGGCATTCGGCGCCCCTCCCGTCTGTGTGCCGGACCGCTGCTCCCGTCAGCCCGGCAACGCAGAGACTGGACCCTGTGCCGAGCGGAGGGGCCTGGGGCCGGGTCCCGTGCCGGCAGGGGTGGCCGGGATTGGATCTCTGCGAGCAGGAGTGGCCGGGCCGGGTCCCGCCGTGTCGACCGGAGGGCTTGGGGCCGGGTCCCGTGCCGGCAGGAGTGGCCGGGATTGGATCTCTGCGAGCAAGAGTGGCCGGGCCGGGTCCCGCGCCGGCAGGGGTGGCCGGGCCGGCCTCCGTGTCGACCGGAGGGCTTGGGGCCGGACCCCGTCTCGGCCGGGGAGGCCGGGACCGGACCCGTGCCGAAAGGTGCCGCCCCGCACGCCGGAGGCGGTCGGCGTGGGGCGCACCGGAGACCCCCGCCGTGTTGTCAGTGGTGCGCCGCACAATGGATCTCGCATCATGAACCATGACGAAAGGGCGGCGTGACCCATGAGCGTGTGGGACGACCTCGTCGGGCAGGAGAAGGTCAGCGAGCAGCTGAGCGCCGCGGCCCGGGACGCCGACGCCCTGGTCACCGCGGCCGCCACGGGCGCGCCACCGCCGGAGGCGTCGAAGATGACGCACGCGTGGCTGTTCACGGGACCGCCCGGCGCGGGGATCACGCGGACGGCGCGGGCCTTCTCCGCCGCCCTCCAGTGCGTGAGCCCCGACCGCGCCCTCGGCGGCGCCCCCGGCTGCGGCTTCTGCGACGGCTGTCATACGGCGCTGGTCGGCACCCACGCCGACGTGAACACGGTCGCCGCCGTGGGCACGCAGATCCTCGCCGACGACATGCGGGACACCGTGCGCAAGTCGTTCACCGCCCCGGCGAACGGCCGCTGGCAGGTGATCCTCGTCGAGGACGCCGAGCGGCTGAACGAGAAGTCCGCCAATGCCGTGCTGAAGGCCGTCGAGGAGCCCGCCCCGCGCACGGTCTGGCTGCTGTGCGCCCCCTCGGTCGAGGACGTCCTGCCCACGATCCGCTCCCGCTGCCGCCACGTGAACCTGCGGACACCGTCGGTGGACGCCGTCGCCGACATGCTCGTGCGCCGGGAAGGCGTCGAACCCGCCGCCGCGGCCGCCGCGGCCCGTGCCACCCAGGGCCACATCGACCGGGCCCGCCGCCTGGCCACCGACCCGGCCGCACGCGAACGCCGGGCCGCCGTCCTGAAGCTCCCACTCCGCGTGGACGAGATAGGCGGCTGCCTCAGGGCGGCCCAGGAACTCGTCGACGCGGCGGCGGACGACGCCAAGGCGCTCGCGGAGGAGACGGACGCCAAGGAGGCCGAGGAACTGAAGGCGGCGCTGGGCGCGGCCCAGGGCGGCCGGCTGCCCCGTGGTACGGCGGGCGTGATGAAGGACCTGGAGGACAAGCAGAAGCGCCGCCGCACCCGCACCCAGCGCGACAGCCTCGACCTCGCCCTGACCGACCTCACCGGCCTCTATCGAGACGTCCTGGCTCTCCAGCTCGGCTCCCGCGTGGCCATCGCCAACGCGGACGTCGAGGACACCCTGGAGCGCCTCGCCCGCGGCGGCACGCCCGAGTCCACCCTGCGCCGCATAGAGGCGATCGCCGCCTGCCGCGACGCCCTCGACCGCAACGTGGCCCCGCTCCTGGCGGTGGAGGCGATGACTATGGCCCTGAGGGCGGGCTGACGAGGACACCGAGGACACCGGCGTCGACGGCCTCACTCGTACGAGGCACGTTCCGCACGTAACGCACTCATTCGATCGCGTAGAGTTACGCTCGCTGGATGCACATCAGGCGCGCCCTTCGTCCGAACAGCAGCAGAGGCCCCCGGCCCCGAACCCCCCTCCGCGCGGCCCGCGCGGGCGGCGCCCTCCTCGCGGCCGCCGCCCTGCTGGTCTCGGCCTGTTCCCCCGGCACCACGCAGCGCCGGACCGAACCCGCGGCGGACGCGGCGCTGGCCGCGCTGCCGCGGGCCACGCCGCCCGCCCTGTCGCCGTACTACGAGCAGAAGCCGGCCTGGCGCAGCTGCGGAGTGTCCGGCTTCGAGTGCGCGACGGTCAAGGCGCCGCTCGACTACGAGCGGCCCGGTGCGGGCGACGTCCGGCTGGCCGTGGCCCGCAAGAAGGCGTCCGGTCCGGGCAAGCGGCTCGGCTCACTCCTGCTGAACCCGGGCGGGCCGGGCGGCTCGGCCGTCGCCTATCTCCAGCGCTTCGCCGGTGCCGGGTACCCGGACGAGATCCGCGCCCGCTACGACCTGGTCGCGATGGACCCGCGCGGGGTCTCCCGCAGCGAGTCCGTGCAGTGCCTCGACGACCGGGACATGGACACGTACACGCAGACCGACTTCACTCCCGACGACCGCAAGGAGACGGACGCGCTCGTCGCCGCGTACCGCAAGTTCGCGGAGGGCTGCGGCGCGCGCGCCGCCCGTCTGCTGCGGCACGTCTCCACCGTGGGGGCGGCACGTGACATGGACATCCTGCGCGCGGTGCTGGGCGACGGAAAGCTGAACTACGTCGGCGCCTCGTACGGGACGTTCCTGGGAGCCACGTACGCAGGCCTGTTCCCGGACCGCGTCGGCCGCCTGGTCCTGGACGGAGCCCTGGACCCCTCGCTGTCGGCACGTCAGACGAACCTGGACCAGACGGCGGGGTTCGACGCGGCCTTCCAGTCGTTCGCGAAGGACTGCGTACGGCAGAGCGACTGCTCGCTCGGCGGCCGCGGCGCGACGCCGAAGCAGGTCGGCGACCAGCTCGCCGCCTTCTTCCGCAGACTCGACGCCCACCCGATCCCCGCCGGTGACGCCGGCGGCCGCCGCCTCGGCGAGTCCCTCGCCACCTTCGGGGTGATCGCGGCGATGTACGACCAGGCGGCCTGGCCGCAACTGCGCGCGGCGCTCACGTCGGCGATGAAGCAGAGCGACGGCGCCGCCCTGCTGGCCCTCGCCGACAGCTACTACGAACGCGACTCCGGCGGCCACTACTCCAACCTGATGTACGCCAACGCGGCCGTGAACTGCCTGGATCTGCCGGCCCCCTTCACCGCGCCCGAGGAGGTGGAGAAGTCCCTCCCCGCCTTCGAGAAGGCCTCCCCCGTCTTCGGCCGCGGCCTCGCCTGGAACACGCTGAACTGCGCGTACTGGCCGGTGAAGTCCACCGGCCAGCCCCACCGCATCGAAGCCAGGGGCGCGGCCCCCATCGTGATCGTCGGCACCACCCGCGACCCGGCGACCCCCTACCGCTGGGCGCAGTCCCTGTCCCGCCAGCTCACCTCGGCCCGCCTGCTGACCTACGACGGCGACGGCCACACCGCCTATCGCCGCGGCAGCCGCTGCATCGACTCCGAGATCAACACCTATCTTCTCCAGGGCACCCCTCCGGCGAACGGAAAGCACTGCTCGTAACCACCGCGCCCGGCCCCGGCGCCCCGGCCCCAGGGGCGCCCCCGGGGCGTGTGCGAAGCACCCCCGGAAACTGTGTAGACTTACCGACGTTGCCGATCGCACCATGGTGCGGCAACGTGCCGCTTTAGCTCAGATGGCCAGAGCAACGCACTCGTAATGCGTAGGTCTCGGGTTCGAATCCCGAAAGCGGCTCCGCTGAAGACCAGGTCGCGTAGCGCGTGACCTGGTCTTTTGTTGTTTCCTTGAGCGACTTCTGGTCTAAACCATTTGCCCGTTCGAGCGCCCTGAAACGGCCAGTATCTGCCTGTCGATGCGCTTGAGGCCGTCGTCCAGGGCCAGGACCTGCGCCGTCATGCCGAGCAATGCCCGGGTGATGGAGCGGTCGTGGGCGAGGGCGTCGATGAGGGAGCGGGCCGCCAGGGGCAGTAGGAGCCCGGTGGGACGGGGGGCAAGCCAAGTGACCCATTCGGGACGAACTGGGGGCGTCGTGCCCAACGGGCGTCGCTCCTGCTCCGGAGGTCGGGGAGAAGTAGCCGGCCGAACTTCGGCCAGAGCCAGCCGGCCGTGGTGTTGGTCCGGGTCTGCCGCCTCACCCTCCTGCGGCAGGCCGGCCAGTCAGACTCGCGGTGCACCCGTTCACCAGGTGTCTTCCAGGCCGAGGGGCCACCCTTCGGTCGACGGCGCACGTGGTGCCGCTCGTCACGAAAGGTGGCCCTCTTGCGGTTTCACCGGCCGGGAAGAGCGCTCGCCCGAGCCGGGTTCAGGAGACGGCAGACGTCAGGTACGTCAGGTATACCCCTCCCTCGCAGTCGGACATCTTCCGCAGGGTCCAGCGGCCCCGGACGGTCGTGGAGGAGAAGTTCGACTCGGCGTCGTCCTCCTCCACTTCGCCCTCCTCATGGATGTAGCCGGCCTCGGGGAGCTGCTTGTGCAGGAACGCCAGGGTGGTGTCGAAGCCGCCCCGTACGACGGTGGCGACGACGAGCCGGCCGCCGGTGCGGTGCTCCACCGAGGTCACGACCGCGCCGTCGGGCACCGGCAGGTTCTCCGGGAAGTCCTTGGGGAGCGGCAGTGAGGCGGCAGTGGGACAGCCGCCGGGCGCGGCACCGGCCGCGTTCCCGGCCGGCGGATCGGTTGCCTGCTCCGCCGCGTACGGCGTCGCCCCCGGGCGCTCGGCGTGCTTGCTCGCCGCCGAGCATCCGGTGACCGCGGCCAGGCTGAGGACGGCTCCTGCCAGTACGGCAGCCGAGAGCGACGGCTTCATCTAGTGGCTGCCTTCGGGCTTCTTGTGCTTGCCGCGGACCACGGCGTCGTACGCGCCGTACAGCGTGTTGCCGGAGGACTGGCGGGCGATGGAGGCCAGCGCGTCGTAGTTCTGCGCACCTCCGGTCGCGCAGGTGCCGGTGCAGCCGTCGGCGTAGGCGGCGAGCACGCGGCCCTGGGCGTCGATGGTGACGTCGATGAAGTCCAGGAGATTGCGGTCCTTGCCGCAGGTGGTGCCGCCCGTGCAGATCGACCCCTTCTGGACGGGGTCGGTGGGGGTGGCGTCGGCGGTGACCCAGGACTGGCCGCCGTCGTAGGTGGTGGCCACATACAGGTGCCACACGCCCTTGAAGCCGGCCGTGTCCTGGTAGTTGCCGCCCGTGGTGGTGCCGAGGAAGGCGATGGCGGCGCGGTTGTCGTCGCCCGCGGTCACGGCCGGGAAGACGATGTTCTTGATGCCGAGGGCCGCGCCGACGTTCTGGTCGTACAGCCACGTCTTGCCCTTGTCGTGGCTGACAGCGATACGCGGTGTGCCGTTGCTGTTCTGGTAGCCCATGTAGACGGTCCCGCCGGCCCCGATCCCCACGCTCGGGTCCGAGTCACCGGGGGTGCTCGACGGGTTCTCGCGGACGGTCCACGTCAGCCCGTTGTCCTCGGAGACGGCCACGGCCTGATGGCCACCGCAGCCCTTGTTGGGCACGTACACCGTGCCGTCCGGGGCCACCTTCACATGCCCGTGCAGGCCGCCGCAGTCCAGCAGCGAGTACATCGGAACGGCGGGCCCGTACGTCAGACCGCCGTCCCGGCTGACCGCGCAGGATGCGTCGGCGATGTCCTGGGAGCAGTAGTAGACGGCGTTCGGGTACGACGTGACGGCGCCTGGACCGCCCGTGGCGAAGGGGCCGCCGCCGATGGTCTGGTGGTCCACACCGGAGTTGATGCCCGAGCCGCCCGTCGGCGTCCACGTTTCACCGTCGTCGTCGGTGTAGCAGGTCAGGGCGGTCTTGCCGGCGAGCTGCGACTCGAAGGTGCGGTGGGTGACCGGGTCGGTGAACAGGATCGGGTCGAGGCTGGTGGTGCTGCCCTGGGGGCAGCCGTTGGCCGCGCTCGCACTCTTGTCTTGCCATGTGGCGGCACCGGCACTGTCGTAGGTGACCTTGAGCGTCGACGTGTACGCCTGGAACATCGCGGCGCCGCTCGCACGGTCGACGCCGATCGAGGGTTCACCGGCGTTGTGCGCGTCCGCGATGCCGTCGGGCGCCCAGGAGTTCGCGTACGTCGGCGGTGTGGCCGTACTCGGCGGCGGATCGGCCGGAGCGGTGATCAGGCTCGCGGTGCCGGTGAAGCTGTCGCCGAGCGGCGCGTACGGCACCACGCGCACGGTGTACGACGCCGACACCGCCGGAAGCAGCACGGTCTCGGGGTCGCTGGAAGAGGCCGAGGCGGCCACCTCTCGGCCGTCCGAATCGAGGACGTACAGGTCGAAGTCGGCGGCGGAGTCCGGCCATCTGACGTCGATGCGCAGGCTGTGACCGGCGTCGTAGCCCGCGGGCACCGACACCTTCAGGGCGTAGTCGTCGCAGGGTTGCGCATTCCCGCAGCTCACCGTCCCGGCAGTGCCGGAGACGTTCGGGACGGCGAAGGGACCGGCGCTCCACGTGGTCGTGGGCGCGGTGTCGCTGACCGATCCTGAGGGCGGGGTGGCGGCGTCGGCAGCCACACTCGGCAGGGTTCCGGCGACGAGCGCCAGCAACCCGACGGCGAGACGCCCCCGCGACCGCGGGTGGCGGTGAAGACGGAGTGCGGAGAGGAGAGCCACAGATACCTCGTGGGTTCGCGAGTCGGACGAAGGGTGGTGTGTGGCGGTACGGGTGATGCCTTCGTCTGCTCTACGGGGAGGCAGGCGGCGTCCGTCGCGAGAAACCGAACTCTTTTCGAAACGGGCCGGACGGTGCGCGCGGGGTGCACCGGACCGGAAGGGACTGTCCAACAAGGCTTGACGCGGGTCAAACCATCGTTCCTGCGGATGATGTACCGCTGCGGCTGGCACGAAGGCAGGGCGGGAGACCGTGGTTGCGTCAGGACGTCAGGAGATGTCCGCGCCCGGTCTCAGCGCGTGGCGACGGCATTGTCCGCCGCACCGGTCGTGCCCTGCTGGGCACCGCAGTTCATCGGCGTAGTGGGACTGGATCACGCCTCGCCGACCGCCCTGCTGAGGGAGGTCAGCAGGAGTCGGTGAGGTAACTTGCTCGGGGGCGGGGAAGTCGCCCAGGGCCACCACAGCTCGACCGCCGTGAAGCCCGCCATCCCCTTCGGGCCGCACCCCATTCCCCACGAAGCAGTGCCCCCGCGCGACTGCGCGAGGGCACTTACGGAGGCCTGGTCAGAGGGCGTCGACGCCACTCACCTTCCAGCCGTCGGAGGTGCGGGTGAGCGTCATACGCACCCGGTTCAGGTCCAGCCGGGGCTCCGGGACCTGAGTGCTCTGGGTGACCTGGTTGACGAAGAGCAGGACGACGACCCGGTCCGTTGTGGCCGACACGACGGAGACCGTCGGGGCGCCGCCGTCGGCGGGTGTGGCCACGGTCGCCTTCACCACGCCGTGGTACTTCGTCGCGGTCGGCGCGACCACCGCCTTCGTGGTCTTGCCGTACTGGTCGCGGAAGTGCCCGGTCAGCAGGGCGCGGGCCCGGGAGAAGTCCCGGTCCAGGTGCCGGTAGTCGTACGACAGCACGACCGGCGCCGCCTTCCGCGCGGCCGCGAGGGCCTCGTCGCGGGCCTGCTCCGCCTGCCGCCCCTGCCGGTACCGCCACCCGAGTACGGCGGCCGCGACCAGGGCCGCCACGAGGACGACGCCCAGCACCGCGGTGAGCACGCTCCGCCCGGCCTTGCGCGGGGGCGTGCCGTCCTCCTGCTCTCCCTCGAACGACTCGGGCGACTCGAGTTCCGGCGGGTCCTCCAAGCCGTTCGCGGGGGGCTCGACGAGCAGGGTGCGCCCGGAGGGAGTCTGCTCTTCCTGGCGGGCACCGCGCTCCGGGCGCGCGGGCCGCCCGGCGCGCTTGGCTGCCGCGCGGGCGGCCGCAGTCATGGTGCGGCGGGCCGGTGAGCCGGTGCCGCGGGTGCGGGAGGTCGGGTTCGCCACGGTGTCTCTTCTCATCGATGGCCTCACGGGTGGGTCAGCCCACGAACGCGACGTCGGAGGTCAGCCAGCGGCCGGCCACGCGCGCGAGGTCGAGCTGGAGCCGGTAGGTGCGCGCCTGGCCCTCGGGCGCGGCGGTGTTGGTCACCTTGCTGTCGGCCACGACCAGGACCCGGGCCGAGCGCGCGTCGGACCGCACGATGCCCGCCTCCAGGACCTGCCCCTCGGACACCGACTTGTTCTGCGCGACCAGCTTCGTCAGCTGTGCGGTCTGCGCGGCGAACTCCTTCTTGAACTCGCCGGTGGCGCCCTTCAGCACATTGCCGCTGTCCCGGTCGTAGTGCCGGTAGTCGAGCGAGGTGAAGCTCAGCGCCGACTGGCGGGCCGCCGCCAGGATGTCCTGACGGCGCTGTTCCGCCGCGCGCTGGTCGGACAGCTTCAGGCCCAGCCAGACACACAGCACGGTCGTCAACACGGTCGCGGCGACGAGCCCCGCCGACAGCAGCCTCATGCGTCCGCCTCTCACACCATCGGTCCCACGAGCAGCCATTGCCACGACTCCTTTCCGAACACGGTCTGTTCCCCGCCCGTCGAGCCGATCTCGACGGGCGTTCCGTCCGGGCCGGTCACGGTGCCGGTCTCCGGGTCGTACGGGGCCACGAACGCGGCCTGGTCGGTGCTGTACCGACCGGTCGTCGCGCCGGGCGCGTTCTGCGCTCCGCGCACCGAGGTCTTGCTGCCGCGCGGTACCGTGCAGCGCGCGTCGGTGTTCGCCGGGCGCGTGCCGGTGTCGGCGGGGTCGCGCCGCTGGGTGCCGTAGCCCTGGGTGCACGCGGGAGGGTCGTCGGCGTTCACGGTCAGCCCGAAGTGGGTGGTGCCGTCGCCGGGGACGACCGTGTAGCTGCCCGCGACCGTGAGCGGGAGGGTGACCAGGGCCTGTTCGACGCCGGGCAGCCGGGCCAGGGTGATCTGGCCGCCGCTGACGAGGTTGGCCAGCAGGACCGGCACGTGCGGCCGGGTGGACTTCAGCAGGGAGTCCAACTGCTGGGCGGCGGGCGCGGTGTTGCCGATCAGCCTGCGCAGATCGCCGTCGCTCGACTTCAACTGCCCGGTGAGCGTGGCCAGGTCGCGGGAGAACGACTTGATGGCCGAGCCCTGGTCGGCCTGTGTCTTGAGCACCTTCCGCGAGTCCTCGATCAGCGAGACCGTCTGGGGGAGCGACTCGGATGCCGACTCCACCAGCGCGTCGCCGGAGTCCACCAGCCGGCTCAGGTTCGGTCCGGTGCCGGCGAACGCCTTGCCCAGCTCGTCGACGGTGACCCGCAGATCGTCCTTGCCGACCGAGTTGACCAGCCGGTCGAGGCCGAGGACCAGGTCGGTGACCGGCAGCGGGGTCCGGGTGCGACTGCGCGGGATCGGGCTGCCGTCCATGAGGTACGGCCCGCCCGACCGCCGTGGCTGGAGGTCGACGTACTGCTCGCCCACCGCCGAACGGTCGGCGACCACCGCGAGCGTGTCGGCCGGGATCTTCGGGGCGCCGTCCTCGATCTTCAGCGCCACCGAGACCCCGGACCCGGTCAGCCGCAGATCGCCCACGCGGCCCACTGGCACCCCCCGGTAGGTGACCTCGGCGCCGGGGAAGACGCCTCCGGACTCGGCGAAGTCGGCGCGCACGGTGTACCCGCGGTGCAGGACGTCGTCCACCAGGCCCGTGTACCGGGCGCCGACGTACGACACCCCGAGGGCGGTGACGGTCGCGAAGGCGAGCAGCTGGGCCCTGACCGTACGTGTGATCACGGCAGTATCCCCTTCAGCATCAGCTCGGCGAGGCCGGGATCGACCCCCGGCGGGAGGCGACGCGAGCCGCCCCCGGTGCCGTAGGCAGCGGTGCACACCGGCGGGCACAGCAGGGTGCTGCCGTCGGAGGGCGTCGACGGCACGGCGGGCGCGGAGGGCACGGAGGGCACGGACGGCACGGATGGGGCGCCCGGCAGGGACGGGGCGGACGGGAGAGGGACGGGGGTGGGGACGCCGGGAAGATGCGGTGTCCCGGGGGCCGGGGACTTCCCGCCCTTGCCCGGCTTGCCGGTGACGTTGCCGTAGAGGTCCGCCAGGTCGAGGTCGGCGGTGATCTTCAGGTTGACGTAGTCGCCCTTGACGGCGTCCGTCGCGTTGCGCGGGAACGGGTAAGTGGTGAGGATTTCGAGGGAGTTGGGCAGGTCGTCGCCCGCCTTGTTCAGCTCCTGCAGGATGGGCTGGAGCTTCTTCAGGTTGGCGACGGTGTCGTCGTGGGAGGCGTTCACCACCTTGGTGCCGGTCTTGCCGAGCCTGGACAGGGCGGTGAGCATCTTCGTTAGGTCCTTGCGCTGGTCGGCGAGGGCCTTCAGGGCGGGCGGCATGGTGCCGACGGCCAGGGCGATCGTCTTCTTCTCCTTCTTCAGCCGCTTTGCGAGCCGGTCGACGCCCTTCAGCGCGCGCACGATCTCCGCCCGCTGGTCGTCGAGGCCGCCGAGGAACGTGTCGAGCTGCTTCAGCAGGGACCTGACCCGGTCCTCACGGCCGCTGAGGGCCTTGTTCAACTCGACGGTGATTGTCTTCAGCTGGGCCACCCCGCCGCCGTTGAGCAGCGCGGACAGGGCCGACAGCACCTCCTCGACCTCCGGGTTGCGGCCGCTGCGGGACAGCGGGATGCGGTCGCCGTCGCGGAGCCGTCCGACGGGGCGCGTGCCGGCCGGCGCGGACAGGGCGACGTACTTCTCGCCGAGCATGCTGGTCTGCCTCAGATCGGCGACCGCGTTGCCGGGCAGCTTCACCGAGTCGGCGATCCTGAGCCGCACGCGGGCGTGCCAGCCGTCCAGTTCCACCTTCTCGACCGTGCCGACGGTGACGTTGTTGACCTTGACCGCCGACTGCGGCACGAGGTCCAGGACGTCCCGGAACTCGACGGTGACGTGGTAGGCGTGACCGTCCGAGGCGGCGCCGCCGGGGAGCGGGACGTCGTACCAGCCGTTGAACTCGCAGCCGGTCAGCAGCAGCGAGCCGACCGCCGTCCAGGCGGCCACCCGCCCCTTGCGCTGCACGCTCATGCCGGTGCTCCCAGAATTCCGCCGAGGGTCTTGTCGACCGTGCCCGTCGACGCCGGGGCCGACGGAACCTTGGGCAGGGAGTCGAAGAGCTTCTTCAGCCCGGCACAGTTGTCGTGGTCGTCGCCGGTCGTCTTCAGGATCGAGCAGAGCAGGGATGACATGTCCTGCGGGGCTTGCGCGTTGTTGCGGGTGTCGAGGGTGCCGGCGGCGGGGTTGTAGGCGTTCTGCAGGTTCGACAGGCCCGTGGGGGCGACGGTCAACAGCTCTTCCAGAGCGCCCCGTTGGGTGACGAGGACCTTGGTGACCTTGGCCAGGCCCTTCACGTCCGAGGTCAGCGCCTTCTTGTTGCCCTTCACGAAGTCGGACACGTCGCCGAGTGCGGCGGCCAGGTACTTCAGCGCGGCCGCGAGGTCTTTGCGCTCCCCGGCGAGCTGCCCGGCCACGTCGGCGAGGTCGGTGTTGAACGACCGCACGCTGGCGTCGTCCGCCGCCAGCGCGGCCGTCAACACCTGGAGGTTCCGCACGGTCCCGAACAGGTGGCCGCGCCCGTCGGACAGCGTGGTGACCGCCTGGGACAGGTCCTCCACCGTCTGGTTGAGGTTCTCGCCCTGCCCCTGGAGGTTGTCCGCGCTCACTCCGAGCAGCCGGGACAGCGAGCCCTTCTTGTTGGCGCCGTTCGGGCCGAGCGCCTCGGCGGTGGTGTGCAGGCTGTCGAAGATCCGGTCCAGCTCGACGGGGACGGCCGTACGGGACTCGGGGACGACGTCTCCGTCCCGCAGCACCGCGCCCTTGCGGTACACCGGCAGCAGCTGCACGTAACGGTCGCTGACCACCGAGGAGTTGACGATAGCGGCCTGTGCGTCGGCGGGGACCTTGCGGTCCCGGTCGTATTCCAGCTCCACCCGTACCCGGTCGCCCTCCGGCGTGATCTTCCTGACCTCGCCGATGCGGACGCCGAGGACGCGGACGTCGGAGCCGGGGTAGATGCCGACGGTGCGCGGGAAGTACGCCGTGACGCGGACGGGGCCGGGGCCCGGCCAGAGGACGACGGCGAGGCCGACGACGATCGCGAGCGCGGTGAACAGGGCCAGGAGTCTGCGGGTCATCGGGTGCCTCCCGTCCGTGGCGTGACCGGGGCGGCGACCAGGTTCTGGACGTAGGAGTCGAACCAGCGGCCGTTGCCGAGGGTGTTGGTGAAGAGCCGTACGTACGGGGCGAGCAGCCGGACGCCGCGGTCGAGGCTCGCCTGGTTGCGTTCGAGCATCGTCACGAAGGTGTTGAGGTTCTTCAGCGCGGGCCCGATCTCCTTGCTGTTGTCGTCGACCAGGCCGGACAGCTCGATGCCCAGCAGCGCGGAGCTCTTGAGCAGCTTGTGGATCGCCGCGCGCCGCTTGCCGATCTCCTTGAACAGGGCGTCACCGTCCTTCACCAGAGCGGAGAAGTCCTTCGTGTGACCGGCCAGCACCTCGGTGACTCCGTTCGCATGGTCGAGAAGCCCGCGCAGCGCCTTGTCACGGGCGGCGACGGTCCGGGAGATCCGCGACAGCCCCTTGATCGACGCCCGCACCTCCTCGGGGGAGTCCTGGAAGGTGACGGAGATCGTGTCCAGTGCCTTCGCGAGCCGGTCCGTGTCGACCTCCTCGATGGTGGTCGTCAGGTCGCTGAAGGCCTGGACGACGTCGTACGCCGACACGGTCCGCCTAAGCGGGATCTCGCTGCCCGGCTTCAACTGGCCGGGCCCCTTCGGGTGCAGGGCCAGGTACTTCGCGCCGAGGATCGTCTTGACACGGATCGACGCACCCGTGTCGGTACCGAACGCCGGGTGGCCCTTCACTTTGAAGGTCACCTTGACGTGGTCGCCGTCCAGGTCGACGCCCTCGACCTTGCCGACCTTGACCCCGGCGATCCGTACCTCGTCGCCCGGCTTGAGCCCGCCGGCCTCGGAGAAGGCCGCGCTGTAGGTGTCGCCGCCGCCGATCAGCGGCAGGCTGCCGGCGTTGAAGGCGGCAAAGGTGAGCAGCGCGAGGACGGTGAGGCCGACGGCCCCGACGACGACCGGGTTGCTCCCCCACTGCCTGAAAGGCGTGGGAGGTTCCCCCACGCGGAAGGGCTTCAGGCGTGGCCGCTTGAACCGGATCCTGGGCAGCTTCGGCGGCAGGACGCGCACCTTCACGAGGGGTTCGGGGCGGGATTTGCGCTTCGGCAGCAGCGTGGGGAGTTTCGGCAGCTTCGGCGGCAGGACCCGGACCCTCACCAGCGGCTCAGGGCGGCGGACGATGCGCCGCCTGATGCGCATGCTCATCCGCCACACCTCGCCCGCGCCACGTGCAGCTCCGGGGTGATCACCTGCTTGGTCTTCGGCAGCACGATCCGGCCGTCGAAGTCGCAGAGGTAGAAGTTGAACCACGAGCCGTACGAGGCGGTCCCCGTCAGCTTCTCGAGCTTGTTCGGCAGCCGCTTCAGGACGCCCTCCACGGTGTTCTCGTTCTTGTTCAGCGTTCCGGTGAGATCGCCGAGCCCGGCGATGTCGTCCTTCAGCGGTGGACGCGCGTCCTTCAGCAGCCCCGACGTGACGTCCGTGAGGTCGCCGATGCTCACCAGCGACTCCCCGATGGGCTTGCGGTCGGCGGACAGCCCCGAGACCACCCGGCGCAGCTGCGTGAGCAGCCCGGAGAAGCGGGCGCCGCGCTTGTCGAGCGTCTCCAGGACGGTGTTGAGGTTGTCGATCACCGATCCGATCAGCTTGTCGCGGTCGGCGAGGGTGCTGGTGAGCGAGGCCGTGTGCGCGAGCAGGCTGTTCACCGTGCCGCCCTCGCCCTGGAGGGTCTGGACGATCTCGGTGGCGAGCTGGTTGACGTCGCTCGGGCTGAGCGCGGCGAACAGCGGCTTGAAGCCGTTCAGTAGGGCGTTGAGGTCCAGTGCCGGCCGGGTCCGGGACAGCGGGATGGTGCCGCCCGGCCGCAGTCTGGCGGTGACGTCGCCTGTGCCCTCGGTGAGTGCGATGTACCGCTGCCCGACCAGGTTGCGGTAGCGGACGACCGCGTGGGTCCCGGCGAGCAGCGGCCGGTCCGCGCTGACGGTGAACGTGACCTCCGCCAGCGTCCGGTCCTTGATCCGGATGCCCTCGACCTCTCCTACCCGCACTCCGGCCACCCGGATGTCGTCGCCGGTCTCCAGTCCGGTGACGTCGGTGAACACCGCGTGATAGGTGTCCTTGGGGGTGAAGGAGACGTTGACGACGGTGGCGGCGAGCAGCGCCGTCGCCGCGATCGTGACCAGCGCGAAGAGGCTGAACTTGACCAGCGGGGCGGCGGTCTGCCGGGCTCCTGACCTGCTCATGTGACACTCACCGCCGTTCCGCGCGCGAGCGGCCCGAACAGCAGGGTCGCCACGGGCGGCACCTCGTCCATGGGGACGCCCATGACGGGGCCCACGAGCGAGCCGACGGCCCGCTGCTCGGCCCGGGTGGCGGACACGTCGGCACCTCCGGGGAGTGCGCCGCCGGAACCTCCGGCCGACGTGCCGTCGTCGAGATGGGGCTTCGGCCCGGGCACCTGCGGATGCGGCAGGCCGTGGCAGTTCGGGCCGGACCGCTCGCCGTACACCGGCTCCTCACCGGGCCGGTACGCCCCCTGCGGCCGGACGACCTCGAGGGTGATCCGCATCTGGCCGCCCCGGAACGCGTCCTGCGACACCTTCTCCTGCCGGACCAGGCCCTGGAACAGGCACGGGTACTCGGGGGAGTAGCGGGCGAACAGCTCCAGCGTGGGGCGGGAGACCCGGCCCAGGGTGATCAGCCGGTCGCCGTTCTCGGACAGGAAGTCGTTCGCCGTACCCGCCATGGAGGCGGTCGCGCGCAGAGCCGAGGCCAACCGGTCCCTCTTCTCGACGATCGTCCGGCTGGTGGTGACCGTGTTGCGCAGGATCCGCATCAGGTCGGGCGCGGCGTCGCCGTACACCTCGGCGACATCCGCGAACCGCGTGATGTCCTGCTTGAGGGAGGGCATGTGCGGGTTGAGGCGGCGCAGATAGCCCTCGAGCCGGGTGAGGTTGTCGCCGATCCGGTCGCCGCGGCCCTCCAGTGCGGTGGAGAACGCCGAGAGCGTGGCGTTGAGTTCACCCGGCCGGACCGTGCGCAGCAGCGGCAGCAGGTCGTTCATCAGCTGCTGCACCTCGATGCCGACCTTCGTGCGGTCCTGGGTGATGACGTCGCCCGCACGGATGGGCCGAGCCGACGCGTGCGCGGCGCCGGCGGGAGCGACCAGGTCGACGTACTTCTCGCCGAACAGCGTCTTGGGCAGCAGCCGCGCGTGCACGTCCGAGGGGATGTACGACACGTACTGCGGCTTGAGCGCGATGTCGAGGGTCGCCTTCGTGCCGTCGGCGTGCACCTCGCGCACCTCACCGACCAGCAGCCCGCGCAGCTTGACGTCGGCGCGTGGATCGAGCTGGTTGCCGAGGGTGTCGGCCTCCAGGGTGATGGGCACGACGGAGGTGAACGCCTGCTGATAGACGGCCACCGCGAGCGACAGCAGCAGCGCGAGCACGGCGAGGAACGCGATGCCGTACAGCCTGAGTCTCATTCTGTGCGTGCGCACCGCTCTCACCCCGCTATCCGTACCGTCGTGTTGGCGCCCCAGATCGCGAGGCTCAGGAAGAAGTCCAGGACGTTGATGGCGACGATCGAGGTCCGCACCGCCCGGCCCACCGCGACGCCGACACCGGCCGGGCCGCCGGTCGCGTGGTAGCCGTAGTAGCAGTGCACCAGGATGATCAGCAGGGCGAAGACGATCACCTTGCCGAAGGACCAGAAGACGTCGACGGGCGGCAGGTACTGGTGGAAGTAGTGGTCGTACGTGCCGGTCGACTGCCCGTAGTAGCCGGTGGTGATGGTGCGGGCGGCCAGGTACGAGGACAGCAGCCCGATCACGTACAGCGGGATCACCGCGACGAAGCCGGCGATCATCCGCGTCGTCACCAGGAACGGCAGCGACGGGACGCCCATCACCTCCAGCGCGTCGGTCTCCTCGCTGATCCGCATCGCACCGAGCTGCGCGGTGAACCCGGCGCCGACCGTCGCGGACAGGGCGAGTCCGGCCACCAGCGGGGCGATCTCCCGGGTGTTGAAGTACGCCGACAGGAACGCCACGAAGTTGGAGGTGCCGAGCTGGTTGAGGGCCGCGTAGCCCTGGAGGCCGACCTCGGTGCCGGTGAAGAAGGACAGGAACGCGATCACGCCGACCGTGCCGCCGACGACGGCGAGCGCGCCGCGTCCGAAGCTCACCTCGGCGAGCAGCCGCAGGATCTCCTTCTTGTAGCGGCGCAGGGTCCGGCCCGTCCAAGCCAACGAGCGTCCGTAGAAGGACAGTTGGGTGCCCAGCTCTTCGAGTGAGCGCAAGGGGCGATCGAGGAGTTGTTGCGGTCTCATCGGCTAACCCCTCTGCGGGACTACCTGGAAGTACACGGCAGTCATCACGAAGTTGGTCACGAACAGCAACATGAAGGTGATCACCACGGACTGGTTGACGGCATCGCCCACGCCCTTAGGACCGCCTTGCGCCGTCAGACCCTTGTACGAGGCGACGATCGCCGCGATGGCCCCGAACACCAGCGCCTTGATCTCCGCCGCCCACAGGTCGGACAGCTGGGCGAGGGTGGTGAAGGACGCCAGGTAGGCGCCCGGCGTCCCGTGCTGGAGGACGACGTTGAAGAAGTAGCCGCCCGCGACACCGACCACCGAGACGAGACCGTTGAGCAGCACGGCCACGACCATCGACGCCAGCACCCGCGGTACGACGAGCCGGTGGATCGGGTCGATGCCGAGCACCTGCATCGCGTCGATCTCGTCCCGGATCTTGCGCGCCCCGAGGTCCGCGCAGATCGCCGTGCCGCCCGCGCCCGCGATCAGCAGCGCGGTGACGATCGGCGAGGCCTCCCGCAGCACGGCGAGCACGGACGCGGCACCGGAGAAGGACTGCGCGCCCAACTGCCGGGTCAGGCTGCCGATCTGCAGCGCGATGACCGCCCCGAAGGGGATCGAGACCAGAGCCGTCGGCAGGATCGTGACGCTCGCGACGAACCACGCCTGCTGGATGAACTCCCTCGCCTGGAAGGGCCGTCGGGGGAGGGACCGGACGACGTCCAGCGCCATCGCGAAGAGGTTGCCCGAGTGCCGGAGCGCACCCGTCGGGGAGAGCCTCATGTGCCCGTCACCCCCGTCCCGTGCAGCTCTGCCTCGCGTCTCGCGATCGCCTCCCAGCGGGGCGGGCGGGTGATGCCGGGGCTGGGGAGCAGGCGGGGAGTCAGCGCATCGGCCGGGCCGCCCTCGTCGATCTGGGCCAGCTCCTGCTCGACCTGGGCCGCGTCCTTCTCCTCCGCCATGCCGATCGGCCCCTGCATCCGGCCGTTCAGGAACTGCCGTACGACGGGCTCGTCACTGGCCAGCAGCTCCTCGCGGGGCCCGAACATCACCAGCTCGCGCCGGAACAGCAGCCCGATGTTGTCCGGGACCTGGCGGGCCGAGGCGATGTCGTGGGTGACGATCAGGAAGGTCGCGTCGATCTGTGCGTTGAGGTCGACGATGAGCTGATTGAGGTAGGCCACGCGGACCGGGTCCAGGCCCGAGTCCGGCTCGTCGAACAGGATGATCTCCGGGTCGAGGACCAGGGCACGGGCGAGCCCGGCCCGCTTGCGCATACCGCCGGAGATCTCGCCGGGCAGCTTCCCCTCGGCGCCGATCAGCCCGACCATGTCCATCTTTTCGAGGACGATCCGCTTGATCTCGCTCTCGGACCTGCGGGTGTGCTCGCGCAGCGGGAAGGCGATGTTGTCGTAGAGGTTCATCGAGCCGAACAGCGCGCCGTCCTGGAACAGCACGCCGAACAGCTTCCGCACCTCGTACAGGTCGTGCTCGCGCAGGCGGGTGATGTCCCGGCCCGCGACCTTCACCGAGCCCCGCTCCGGCTTCAGCAGCCCCACGAGCGTCTTGAGGAACACCGACTTGCCCGTCCCCGAGGGGCCGAGCATCACCGAGACCTCCCCGGCGGGCAGCGTCAGCGAGACGTCCCGCCAGATGACCTGGTGGCCGAAGGACTTGGTCAGCCCTTCCACACAGATCTCGACACCCATCCGGTTCCACCCTTCGCCCGTGGAGCAGCTCCGACATCTGCTCTACGGGGAGGGGAGGGGCGTCCGTCGCGGCGGACGAAGAGTTTTTGCGGACGCGTGTACGGGGCTACGGCAGCTTCGGCGACGGCGTGCGCGAAGGCGTCCTCGGGGCGGGGACGGAGAGCGGAGCGACCGGTACGGCCGAGGCCGGGGGAAGCGACGGGACCGACGAGGCGGCCGACCTCGTCGGCAGGTCCGGCACCGCGGTCGGCAGGTCCGGCACGGCGGTCGGCAGGTCCGGCACGGCGGTCGGCAGGCCCGGCACCTGCGGCACCTCGGGCACCTGCGGCACCGACAGCTCCGGGAGCGGGAACGTGGACACCTCCGGCAGGGATGGCACCGGCACCCGCAGCGGCAGGGACGTTCCCCCGGTGGGTGAGGGCGTCCGGCCCCAAGTCCCGGGCGCCGAGGGCGAGGGGGCGGCGGGCGTCCTGGGGGCGCGCCCCCGGCCCGCGGCCTCGCCGCCCAGGACCTGCGCGTCGCTGGATATGGCCGGCCGCGGCGCCGGACCGTTCCCGTTTCCGCCCCTGTCGAGCGCGTACGGCAGCACGAACCCCGCCACCACCAGGGTCGCCGCAGTCGAGGTGACCGCGACCGCCTGGGCATTGCCGCCCCCGCGCAGCCGCCCGCGCCCGACCAGGAACAGCACCAGCCCGAGCGTCCCGGCCAGCGAGGCGCGCAGCGTCCGACGGGCCCGGGCGAGCAGCGACTCGACGGTCCGGTAGCTGAGCCCCATCCGCACCGCGACCTGGCTCACGTCCAGGTCCTCGGACCTCAGCCGAAGCGCCTCCGCCTGCCGGGCGGGCAGCTCACCGCTGCGCACGGCGAGCCACTTGGCCTCGGCCCGGTCGCACACCGCCTCCTCGACGGGTACCGGGCCCGGCGCGACGAGTGTGGGGCGGCTGCCCACCTCGGCCTCGCGGTTGACCTGCCGGTGCCGGTCGACGCACAGCCGCATCGTCACCGTCGTCAGCCAGGCGCCGAGCCGCTCGTCGTCGAGGTCCGGGCGCTCCGCGGCCCGCAGCATCGCCTCGTGAACGGCGTCCTCGGCGTCCTCCTGGCTCATGGACCGCCGCCGGGCCACCTTGAGCAGTTGCTCGCGATGGCTCCACATGCGCTGCCAACGCTCGTCGGCGGCCGCGGTGTCCGCAGGCATGTCCGTCGCCATGAGGGCCCCTTCGCACTCACCCGCCGGTCCTGTGCTTCCGACGCTGGCGACATTACCGCCGAGTAGGGCAGTTGTGGAGGGGGGAGACGCCCATCTTGTTTCAGCCGTTGCCGGTGGTCAGCGGCCCCGCATCCGGCAGCACACCGCCGCCGGGCAGTGTGAGGGTCGGTTCGGGGAGGGGAACCAGCGGCGTCCCGGACTCCTTCGGGAGGCCGGCCTTGGGTGACGGGCTGGGGGAGGACGAGGTGGGCGGCGTCGACGGCGTGCGCCAAGGACCGGGGACCGGCTTCCGGTCGTCCGACGGCTTCGGCGGCGAGGGCTTCGGCCTCTTCGGGCGGGACGGCTTCGGCCGGTCCGGCCGGGATCCGTCGGAGGCGTCCGGCACCACGCGGTGTCCGGTCAGGTAGTACGCGTACCACGCCTTGACGGTGCGCAGATAGGCGTCCAAGTGGTTGTAGCCCAGGATCGCCCGGTCCAGGTCGGCGGGGTTCGACAGGTCCCGGCCGCCCGCGCACAGGTAGCGGCCGGCGGCGAGCGCCGCGTCGTGGACGTTGTTCGGGTCCGTCCGTCCGTCGCCGTTGCCGTCCGCTCCCCAGCGGGCCCAGGTGGACGGGATGAACTGCATCGGGCCGACCGCGCGGTCGTACACCGCGTCCCCGTCGTACGCGCCGCCGTCGGTGTCCGCCACGACGGCGTAGGCGCCGCCGGTCAGCCGCGGGCCGAGGACGGGCGTCACGGTCGTACCGTCCCGGGTCACCCGGCCGCCCCGTGCCTGCCCGGACTCCACCTGGCCGATCGCGGCCAGCAGCTGCCAGCGCAGCCGGCAGCGCGGCGCGCTGCGCGCCAGCTCCTCCTCGGCACGCCGGTACGCGGCGAACACGCTCGCGGGCAGGGCGCCGCCGCCCGTCACTTCCTGTGCCGAGCCCTTCTTCCGCGTCCGCAGCGGGGGAAGACCGGTGCGGTACCGGGTGTCGCCGGACACGCTGAGGCCGTGCTCGGCGGGTGCCGCCCTCCGCGCGGGCTCCGCGGCCTCGGCCGAGACCGCCCTCGGCGCCTGCGACGCGGTCAGCACGGCCATCGCCGCCGCCGCGATCGCCGTACCCCTGGCACCCCTCAGTGCCCCCTTGAGCGCACGCGCTGTCACTGTGCAGCCCCCTCCGTGGGTGAATCCGTCGTCTGCTCTACGCGGCCGGAGGGCAGGTCCGTCGCGCGGAACCGGGGGGATCGGGCGGGCGCCTCTTCGGGAGCGGGGCACGCATGTGTGTCCGTCAACTGACGTGCGGTGGGCGCGGATCGAGCCGTTGCTCCCGGACCGGACGCCGAGGCGGGGTGGCCGGTGGCGGGATCACCGCGAGGTGATCGACGTGATCGCCTTCGAGTTTCAGACCGGGACGCAGTGGGTTCATCTGCCGGAGAAGTACGGCAACTGGCGGGGCGTCTGCAACCGGTGCGGATCAGGGCCGTCGACGGCACTTGGGAGCGAGTGTTCACCGCGCTGATGGCCCAGGCCGACGCGGACGAAGACCTCTACTGGGCTGTCTCGGTGGACTCCACGATCGGGCGGGCTCACCAGCACGCGGCCGGGGCCCGCAAAAAGGGGCCCCGGCCGGCGAACCGGACGACCATGCCATCGGCCGGGCCCGCGACGGACCGACCGTCCTCACCGCTGGCCGGCGCCCCTCGTCGTTCAGTGGCCCCGGCTGAGTTCGCCGCCGCGACCGGCAGGCGTACTTTTGAAATCAGGCAAGGGCGACTCCCCGATCGGAACGTCCAGGCCGCGGTGGAAGCCGCGAGGGCGCATGCGAGATCTTCGGGCGGCCTGAGGGTCCGGGCCAGGCCCTGGACCACGGATGCGAACGGGGTGCGTACTCACACGGCAGGCGCGGAGGGGTCATGGCCGAGCTCGGTAAGGCGGGCAACCCGCCGAACCCTGCCGCCGTGCTGCGCGAGCCCGCACGGCTGGCCGCCGTGGACGCCGTCCGCGCGGTCGACGAGCTGACCGTGGACGCCTTCGCCCGTTCCGTGGGCCTGGCCGCACGGCTGCTGGACACCCGTATGGCGCTGATCAGTCTGGCCGGTGCGGACCAGCAGTTCATCCAGGGCGGGATCGGTGGAGCCGTACCGCGGCACGGGGAGCAGGAGCGAGTCGACTGGGGCTTCTGCTCCGAGGTGGTCGTGTCGGGCCGGCCGCTGGTCATCGACGACGTCCGGAACGACTCCGAGCACCGGTCCGACCTCGCGGTCGCCGCCACCGGCATGCGCGCGTACCTGGGCGTGCCGCTGCTGTTGGAGGAGCTGCCGATCGGCGTGATGTACGTGATCGACACCAGGCCGCGGCTGTGGGACACGGAGCAGCAGCGGGCCCTTGAGCAACTGGGCGTTTCGGTGATGAGCGAGATCCAGTTGCGGCTGGACGCGGCCGAACGCGGTCGGCTCTACGAGAAGGCCGCGGCTGCCGCCGCGGTCGAGCACAGACGTTCCCAGCAGTTGCAGGATCTGGCGCGGGCAAGTCTGCGGATCAACGCCGCGCCGTCACTGGAATTCGCCCTCCAGACGGTCACCGAGGAGGCCAGGGCACTGGTGGGCACGCACCAGTCGGTCACCAGCATGACCACGAACCTGCGCTGGGCCCAGGCGATCAACGCGGTCTCCCTGTCGGACAAGTACGGCGAGTACCGCTTCTTCGACGCGCCCCCGGTCGGAGAGGGGATCTATGTCCTGGTGTGCAGGGACAACCGGCCGATGCGGATGACCCAGGACGAGTTGGAGGCCCATCCGGCCTGGCGGGGCTTCGGCTCCTACGCCGCGGTTCATCCGCCGATGCGCGGTTGGCTGGCCGTCCCGCTGATCGGCACCGACGGTCGCAACCTGGGTCTGATCCAGCTTTCCGACAAGCAGGACGGCAGCGACTTCACGGCCGACGACGAGGCGATCCTCGTCCAGCTCGCCCAGCTGGCCTCCGCGAGCATCGATAAGGCCGCGGCACTGGAGAACCAGTACGAGATCGCTCGTACCCTGCAGAGCAGTCTGCTGCCGCAGCAACTGCCCGAGCACTCGGCGGTGTCGGCCGCCTCCCGATACCTGCCCGCCGCACCCCGCGCCGGGGTGGGCGGTGACTGGTTCGACGTGATCGGGCTCTCCGGTGCCCGGGTCGCGCTGGTGGTCGGGGACGTGGTCGGACACGGCATCCACGCCGCCGCGGCCATGGGCAGGCTGCGTACGGCCGTGCGCACCCTCGCCGATGTCGATCCCACCCCGGAGGAGCTGCTCACCCGGTTGGACGACCTGGTGAGCCGGCAGTTCGCGGAATCGGGGGCCGACGACGGTGCCGACCCGGCACGCGGAGGCGCCGTGGATGTCGGAACCACCTGCCTGTACGCGGTGTACGACCCGGTGGCCGGGCGTTGCTCCCTGGCCGGTGCCGGCCATCCGGCGCCCATCGTCGTGGCCCCGGACGGCAGCGCCGACTTCCTCGACCTGCCCTCCGGGCCGCCGCTCGGTGTCGGCGGCGTGCCGTTCGAGACGGTGGAGACGGAGGTGCCGGAGGGCAGTCTGCTCGCCTTCTACACCGACGGCCTGGTCGTGTCCCGGCAGCGCGACCTGGAAGCGGGGCTGGAAGAACTGCGCCAGGCGCTGACCGAGCCGTGCGACTCACTGGAAGCGCTGTGCGACCACGTGGTCAAGGCGCTGCTGCCCGATCCCCCGGCCGACGACGCCGCACTGCTCCTCGTCCGGCCGCACGGCCTGGACGAGACGCGGGTCGCCACCTGGGACATCGCCGCGGAACCGGCAGAAGTGGCCCGGATCCGCGCTCGGACCGCTCGCCTGCTGGCGGCATGGGGTCTGGAGGAGATCGGCTTCGTGACCGAGTTGGTGGTGAGCGAGCTGGTCACCAACGCCATCCGCTACGGCCAGCCCCCCATACAGATGCGGCTCATCTACGACCGGACGCTCATCTGCGAGGTCTCCGACGCCAGCAGTACCGCCCCGCACCTGTACCAGGCCCGCATCTTCGACGAGGGCGGACGCGGCCTGATGATGGTCGCCAAGCTCACCCAGCGCTGGGGCACCCGCCACTCCCGCGACGGCAAGACCATCTGGTGCGAGCAGGCCCTGCCCGTGGAGGGCGCGCCTGTGGAGGGCCTGCCTGGGGAGGGCCTGTCTTTGGATGACCTGCTGCCGCCCGAGTCACAGCAGTAGCCCGGCCTTTTCGTGTCCTTTTGTGTTCGGGGTGTCGGCGTCCGGGGTGTCGGCGTGCCCGGCCGGGCCGCCCGCCGTGATCCGTACGTGATCGGGGGGCCGTGGTCTCACCGCCCGGCTGTGGCATGCGCGGGACGCGCGGACAAGGGCGGGGGACGGTCATGACGTCTCGGCGCGCGGCGATACCGGCGCCGGCCGGGGGTCTGCTGACAACGGTGCTGCTGTGGTGGGCGGGGGCGAGTGCGCAGGCGCTGCACCTGGCGGGCACCGCCGACGCGATCGCCGGCCGGACCGCCGCCGAGCTCGAACACCGGCTCATCCCCCTGGTCGTACGACCCTCCGGACGTCGTACGGTTCGGTGCCGGGGCGTCCGACTGGGTCAACGGCACGCCCGAGCCGGACGGAGCCCGCTACCTGGCGCTCCATCACACCGCGCTGCAGATCCGTTTCGGCACGGTGTTCGCCTTCTTCGTGCCCGGGGCGCTGCACCTGGTCCGCAGGCTGCCGCCGGTGCACGGCCGGCTGCCCGCCACGCTGCCCGCGGTGTGGACCTGGGGTCTGGTGGCGGGGACCCTGGCGGTGACCGTCTCCGCGCCGTGGGCGATCGCCTGAAGGTTCACCGGCTCGCGACGCCCGGCACGGCACCTCGCCGCGTTGTCGCATCACCCGAGCACGTCCAGTACGCGGGCGACGCTCCGCCTTGCGATGCTCCCCCACTGCCTGAAGGGCGTGGGAGGTGCCCCCGGCACCGGACGCCGCGAGCTTCCCGGCAAACCTTCCCGGTCACAGCACCAGCGGCCTGTCCGCCGCGTCGGGCGTCGCACCCTTACGGAGGAACGGGGGGCGCCGGGGCTTTCGCCGCGGAGTGCCCCCGTGGAGTGCTCCGTGCCCCCGGGGAGAGGGCACGGAGGGGGTTCAGCGCACCGCGCGGGCGTGCGTACGCTCGAAGACGGCGAAGGCCGCCTCCTGGCGCCACTCGAGTTCCGCCCTGGGGCTGCCGGACAGCAGGCGCCGACAGGCCGGGGTCCGTACGGGCAGGCCGGGGCGTTCACCACGGCAGGCGCGCACGACCCGGTAGCCCGCGGTGCTGGGATCGCCCCGCCACAGGCTCGCACCGGGCAGGAATGCGTACTGGAGCGAGGCGCGCGCGAGGTCCTTCAGCTCGGGGTAGGAAAGGCCGTAGGTCGTGGCGGCGTACTGGTACTCGTGGCTGATGTCGATCCGGGAAACGCCGGGATCGTCGGTGGCCAGCACGATGGGGACGCCGTGGCGGCGATACGTGGTGAAGGGGTGGTCGGCGGCCTTCACGCCGAGGATCTGGGCGTTGCTGGTGAAGGGCACTTCGACGGCGACCTGGCGGGCGGCCATGGTGCGGGCCGTGCTCTGCCAGCGGTCCTCGTGGACAAGGTCGACGCCGTGCCCGACGCGCTCGGTGCGTGCGACGTCCACGGCCTCCGCGATGTGGAACCTCAGGTCTTGCGGTTTGACCAGTCCGGGCCACAACTCGCCAGCATGCAGGGTGACATGGGCCTTCGGATACTGGCCGCGCAGATAACGGACCATGCGCATCTGGAGGCTGTAGTCGCGCAGTGCTGCGTCCCCGTCCTCCGGCTGGACGAGGTTGACCGCGACGAAGCGCGGGTCGCGCTCGGCCAGCCGCATGCCCAGGGCGAGTTGGGTGAAGACCCGCTCCGGGGCGCTGCCCCGGGAGGCCTGGGAGACCCAGCGGACGGTGAGCCGGCAGCCGGGCCGGGCCCGGTGGGTGCCGCAGCGCTCGGTCGCGCTGAACTCGGCGTCGCCGTCGTCGGCCTCCTTGCGGGCCGCGGCGACCAGCCTGTCCAGCTTGCCGCCGGCCACCAACTTGCGGTGCAGGGCAGCGAGATCGTCGTCCCAGCCGACCTCGGCGGCCAGCTGTTTCGCGCCGTCGGAGGCAGGGGTGACCATGGTCTCCAGATAGAACTGGTTCTGGCCCGCGACGTGGTCGGCGACCTGGGCGAGCAGCTTGCCCCGGTGCCGCCAGGTCACCTCGCCGAACTTCCCGAAGGTGTCGAAGAAGTGGTCGTGGCCGTTGCGGCCGGGCGGGAAGTCCTCCATGGACCAGGCGCGAACCAGCGCGTCGTGGAAGGCGCGATCGGCCCGGGCGTCCGCCGCGGGCCGGGTGCCCGGACGGCACGGCGGCGCGACGGCGGTCAGCGTCGCGGTCTCGACGCACAGCCCGTCCTCGGCGGCCAGCTCGATCAGGTACTCCGTGGACACCGCGCCGGAGAGGTGGTTGTGCAGGTCCCCGCCCTTGGGCAGCCTCACGAAGAAGCCGCGCAGCGGCACGGGCCGGGCGCGCAGCGATCTCAGGTAGGCGTCCGTACGGGCCTCCGCGACCGTCGCCGGCCTGGACTGAGGCACGGCACGCGACGGCAGCCCGTCGGCGGCCTGTTGCGCGCCGCCGGTCTGTTGCGCGCCAGCGGCGGGCTGCGCGCCGGCGGACAGGGCGGACAGGAGGGACAGGGCCAGGAGGGAGCCCACGGCGGCCGGAACGGCCCGGCGGCGTGCGGAACTTCGGCGTTGCATGCTCACTCGGGCATGATCGGGGAACACACGCGGCCGAACCGGTTCTCCCGGACGTCTTTCGCCGGACAGTACCCGACCGGGTGACCGCGCGGAATTCCGCGGACGTCACCCGGGCGGCTGACGGACTCACGGCGTGGGGTGCGGTTTTCGTGCCGGTTCCGGAAGGGTTGCGGTGAGGCGGGGTAAGAGGACGCAGAGTGATGCAGGGCCGGAGCAACCGGCGCCGCCGAGGCGACATCCTGGTGAACGAGGGGCGCCGTGCGGGCGCCGTTGTCGTCGGACGGGATGAGGGCCGTGGTGGAGCCGAGGATCGCTGTCGCGGTGGTGACCATGGGCAACCGGCCTGCCGAGGTCGACGCCCTGCTGGAGTCCGTGGCCAAGCAGGATCTGGCGCCCGCGCGCATCGTCATCGTCGGCAACGGGTGCCGGCTGCCGGAGTTCGCCCGCAGGCTTTCCCTGCCCGGCGAGGTCACGGCGGTCGAACTCGAAGAGAACCTCGGCTGTCCCGGCGGGCGCAATGCCGCCCTGGCCCGGCTGCGGGAGTTCGGGGACGTCGACGTGGTCGTGGAGCTGGACGACGACGGGCTCCTGGTCGACGCCGACGTGTTGCGCCGGGTACGGGACCTGTACGCCGCCGACCCGCGCCTCGGCATCGTCGGCTTCCGCATCGCCGACGAGTACGGCGAGACCCAGCAGCGGCACGTGCCGCGGATCGGCGGGTCGGACCCGATGCGGGGCGGGTACGTCACCGGGTTCCTCGGCGGCGGGCACGCGCTGCGGACGGCGATGCTGGAGCAGACCGGGGACTGGCCCGCGGAGTTCTTCTTCGCGCACGAGGAGACCGACCTGGCCTGGCGTGCCGCCGACGCCGGCTGGAAGATCCTCTACGCGCCCGAGCTGCTCCTGCGGCACCCGAAGACCTCGCCCGCCCGGCACGCCATCTACTACCGGGTCACCGCCCGCAACCGGGTCTGGCTGGTCCGGCGGCGGCTGCCGCTCCCGCTCATTCCGGTCCACCTCGGCGTGTGGACGCTGCTCACCCTGGCGCGGACCCGTTCGCTCGCCGGGCTGCGGGCGTGGATCAGCGGGTTTGCGGAGGGGTTGCGCGAGTCCGCGGGGGAGCGGCGGCCCATGCGCTGGCGGACCGTCTGGCGGCTGACCCGGCTCGGCCGGCCGCCGGTCGTCTGACCCGCCGGACCGCGGTCGGCTCACGTCCCGCCCTCGCGCTCACTTCGCGTCGGCGTAGCACTCCACCACCGCCGTAGTGAACGGAAACCGCACCGGGGTGTCGCCGAACGTCAGCCGTCCCGCCAGCTCCGCGGCCTGCCGGATCGCTTCGACGACCGTGTCCGCCTCCTCCTTCGGGCAGTGCACGATCACCTCGTCGTGCTGGAAGAAGACCAGCTCGGCCGCCGTTTCCCGGCAGGTGCGGCGCAGCGCGGCGAGCAGCAGCAGGGCCCAGTCGGCGGCGCTGCCCTGCACGACGAAGTTGCGGGCGAAGCGGCCTCGGGCGCGGGAGTCGGTGGAGGCGTACCCCGGCATCCACCCCTGGTCGGCGGGTGGTGCGGCGGCCGGGTCGTCCTGCGGGAGGCCCGCCTCCCCGGTCGCGTCCTCGGTCGTCCCGGCGGCCGGGGGACACGTACGGCCCAGCCAGGTCCGTACGAGCCGGCCCTCCTCACCGGCCCGCGCGGCGTCGTCGACGTACGCCACCGCCTTCGGGAAGCGGCGTCTGAGGGCGGCGAGGTTCTTCAGGCCGTCGCCGGAGGTCTGCCCGTAGACCGCGCCGAGCACGGCGAGTTTCGCCTGGGCGCGGTCGCCGGAGAAGGCCCGGTCGGACACCGACTGGTAGAGGTCGGCGTCCCGGCCCGCCACCTCCATCAGCCCCGGGTCGCGGGAGATGGCCGCCAGCACCCGCGGCTCCATCTGGGCGGCGTCGGCCACGACCAGCCGCCAGCCGGGGTCGGCCACCACGGCCCTGCGGATGACCTTGGGGATCTGGAGCGCGCCCCCGCCGTTGGTCACCCAGCGGCCGGTGACCGTGCCGCCGGCGAGGAACTCCGGCCTGAACCGCCCCTCCCGCACCCAGTCCTGGAGCCAGGACCAGCCGTGGGCGACCCGGATCCGGTACAGCCTCTTGTACTCCAGCAGGGGTTCGACGGCCGGGTGGTCGACGGACTGGAGCTCCCAGCGGCGGGTGGACTTCACCCTGATCCCGGCCCGGGCGAAGGCCTTGATCACATCGGCGGGCAGATCCGGCCGCACCCGGTGGCCGAAGGCCGCGGACACCTCGTCCGCGAGCTCGGCCAGGCGGCGGGGCTCGCCGCCGCCCGCGTACCGCTCGCCGAGCAGTTCGTGCAGCACCTGGCGGTGCACGTCCGCGCGCCAGGGCAGGCCCGCGCGGTTCATCTCGGCCGCCACCAGCGTGCCCGCCGACTCGGCGGCGGTCAGCAGGCGCATACGGTCCGGGTGCTCGGCTCGTTCGTGCCGCCGCTGCTGCTCGGCGTAGACCGTGATCAGGTCCGCCAGCGGCAGGCGCACGCCCTGCGGCTCGAAGAGCGAGGACTGCGCGCCGGGTTCGGCGGACCGGTGCGGCGGGTCCGGCGGTACGGGGCCGCCGCGCAGCCGGGCCAGGGCGGCGGCGGCCGAGCGCGGCTCGCCGTGGCGCCCCTCGTGGCCGAGGAGGAGCGTCTCGGCGTCCTCGATGTCGTAGCACCGCTCCACCCGCACGCCCGCGGCGAGCAGGCGTGGATAGACCTCGGCGGTGGACCGCCACACCCATCGGGTGACGTCCGGTCTGCCGCGGACCGCCTCCGCGAGGTCCGCGGCACGGTGCACCGGACCGGCGGGCAGGCCGTCCCGGCCGAGGGGGGCGACCTCGGCGCCGCCGTCCTCGGCCGGTGCCAGAGCCCACCGGTCGGTCATGTCGGCGAGTGTCGCAGGCGGGTCTGACAACGGGCTCCGGCCCGCCGCTCAGGAGGGCGGGTCGTCGGGCGGTCAGCCGTCCTGTCCGCCGTCGTGCGGCTCCTGGTCCTCGTCCTGCCGGGCGCGGTCCTTCACCAGTTCCGCCAGGGCCGCCGCGACGTACTCCTCGGCGCGTGCCTTGTCCAGGCCGACGCCGCTGAGGACGCCCTCGCCGTTCTCCAGCTCCAGCAGGGCCAGCAGGATGTGCTCGGTGCCGATGTAGTTGTGGCCGAGGCGCAGGGCCTCGCGGAAGGTGAGTTCCAGGGCCTTCTTGGCGGCCGAGCCGTACGGGACCAGCTCGGGAGCCTCGGCGGACGCCGGCGGCAGGGCGGCGGTCGCGGCCTCGCGGACGGTGTCCAGGGTGACGCCCTGGGCGTCGATGGCCTGCGCGGCCATGGCCTCGGGTTCGGTGAGCAGCCCGAGAACCAGGTGCGCGGGCGTTCCTTCGGCGCTCCTGGCGGCCTTGGCCTCCTCGTGGGCGGCCATGACGACCTTGCGGGCGCGGGGCGTGTAGCGGCTGAAGCCCTGGCTGGGATCGAGGTCGGCCGACTCCTTGGGCACGAACCGCTTCTGCGCGGCCTGCCGGGTGACGCCCATGCTCCTGCCGATGTCGGTCCAGGAGGCGCCGGAGCGCCGGGCCTGGTCGACGAAGTGCCCGATGAGGTGGTCCGCCACCTCGCCGAGGTGCTCGGCGGCGAGTACGGCGTCCTGAAGCTGTTCGAGGGGTTCCTGGTGGACCGTCTTGATGGCCGAGATGAGGTCGTCCAGACGGACGCTCGACCTGATGGCGGGGTTCGTCATGTGTCAACCGTAGGTTGCGCCCACCAGCGTGTCAACCTCGAGTTGACACGCTTGAGGTCCCCGGGAGCACTCTGGGAACGCGTCTGTCCACAGGGTGTGGACAGAGTCGCGCGCGCCTCATGGCACGATCGACCGGTGAGTACGTCCAGCACCGTCGAGCGCGCCTTCCGGGCCGCCCTGTACGCACCCTCCGACGACGCCCTCGACACCGGCGCCTCCCTGCTGGCGGCCGACCCCGTGGCGGACGCCGAACTCCTTCGGCGCGGGCGGGAGTTCGTGGCGACGGCGTGGCAGCGCGGCTGGCAGCCCGCCGATGTCGCGCGGATCGTCGGGCGGGAGCTCGACGAGGTCCATGTGCGGCTGCTCGCGGCGCTCGTCCGTGCGCAGGCGGTCGACGACCGGCCGCGCGGCCCGCGCTGGGCCGCCCAGCTCGACGGACTGCCGCCCGGAAAGGCGCCCCGCACCGACCGTTTCTCGCACGCCACCGCCCTCCTGGAGCTCTACCGCCTGCTGCTGCGGCTCCCCGCGCTCGAACCTCTGGACGAGTCCGCGCCCGCGTCCCGGACCGAGTCCCGCATGCTCACCCGGATCCGGGCGCTGCTCGCCAAGGCGGAGGCGACCGGATATCCGGAGGAGGCCGAGGCGCTGAGCGCGAAGGCGCAGGAGCTGATGGCGCGGCACAGCGTCGACGAGGCGCTGCTCGCCGCCCGCGCCCCGGCGCCCGACGCTCCCGGCGCCTGTCGGATCGGTGTCGAGCCGCCGTACGAACAGGCCAAGGCCGTGCTGCTGGACGCCGTCGCCACCGCGAACCACTGCCGCGCCGTGTGGAACGAGGCCCTCGGTTTCTCCACCGTCGTCGGTTTCGAGGCCGACCTGGAGGTGGTCGAGCTGCTCTACGCCTCGCTGCTGGTCCAGGCCACGACCGCGATGAGCAGGGCGGAGGCCGCCCAGCGGGCGGGCGGGCGCAGGCGCACCAAGACCTTCCGGCAGTCCTTCCTCGCCGCCTACGCCCACCGCGTCGGCGCCCGCCTCGCGGCCGCCGCCGAGACCCAGGTGACCGCGGACCTGCTGCCCGTCCTGGCGACCCGGGACGTGGCGGTCACCGACCGCGTGGACCGCATGTTCCCGGAGACGACCACCACCCGCCTGCGCGGGGTGAGCGACACGGCGGGCTGGACGGAGGGTGCCCGGGCGGCGGACCGGGCCCAGGTGAAGTCCCGCCCGCCACTCGGCTGACGCGCCGCGCCACCTGCGTGGACGGCGTCGCGGTCAGTCGCCGGCCTGCTGGAAGGCCGTCACCGACGCGTCCGGGTCGCCCGCGTTGTCCTTGCCCTGGACCGGGCCGTAGGACCACGGGAAATCCTGGCTGTCGGCGGCTCCGGGCAGACTGAGCTTCAGCGACGTCACCGCGAGGCTCTTGGCGGCGCCGCGCCACCTGCGTGGACGGCGTCGCGGTCAGTCGCCGGCCTGCTGGAAGGCCGTCACCGACGCGTCCGGGTCGCCCGCGTTGTCCTTGCCCTGGACCGGGCCGTAGGACCACGGGAAATCCTGGCTGTCGGCGGCTCCGGGCAGACTGAGCTTCAGCGACGTCACCGCGAGGCTCTTGGCGTCGCCCTCCTTGCCCCGTACGTAGGTGAGGGTGAAGGACGCCGTGTCGTCCTTGGCGAGCGTGAGCTTCCCCGGCTTGCCGGACTTGTCCTGCGGGACGGTCGCCGTGGCCTTGCCGGCGGACAGGGTGACGCCCGGGAAGCCCTCCAGGGTGCACCGGGCACCCCGGTTGGTGACGGTGACGGGCACATTGCCCGTGTCCCCGGCGGCGGGCGCGGCGTTGGCGGGGCCGACCTGAACCCCGAGCTCGCCGGTCCGGCAGGCCGTGCCGTCGGTGTTCTTGTCCCCGGAGCCGGTGTCGCTGCCGCCGCTGTCGCAGGCGGTGAGCAGGAGGGCCGCGGTGAGGGCGGTGACGGTGATCGGAATGGCGCGCATGAACTGGTCCCTTGGATCGTGACGATGCCCGAGGATCATCACGCACGAGCGCGCGGCGCGGTTGCCCGCCCCGCGACCGGCCCCGCGAACGTCAGGAGCCCAGGCTCGCCGTTGGCAGGCCCGACGGTAGTGCCCCGCCCGTCGACCGGGTGTACGTCTCCGCGCCGAGACCACCCTCCCAGGTAACGCGGAGCGTGGTCTTGTTGACGGAGCCCACCGTGCCGGTCGTACGGGCCCTGCACGCGTCGAGGTGGATCACGTGCCTCGCGCCCTCCTCGACCGCCGTTCCGGTGCAGATGGTCCGGTCGGTCGAGAAGAGCGCTGCCTGCTTGCCGGTGACGATCAGGACCACGGCCTTGCCGCCGGTGGTGGCGAGCCAACTCCCCTCGACACCGTCGCTCCTGGCGGTCGAACCGCCCGTCCCGCCGCCGTCATCGTCGCTCGCGCTCGCGCTCGCGCCGGGGGTGGCGGAGGCCTTGCCCTTGGCGTCGGAGCCGCCGCTGTCGCACCCGGTGAGCGCAAGCGCGCCGAGCAGGCCCACGGCCGCGATCCGCGTCGCCGCGCCCGCCCCCGTTGCCGCCGCCGTCCTGGTCCCCGTGGTCGTCGGAAAGCCCCCAAGCTCTGACCGGTCGGCCGCCCGGCGGCCGGTACGACCGCAGCAAGCTACCAGGACCGGGCGCTGCCAGGAGGCCTTTCGGACCCCGGCCGGATGCCCGGCGTGCGCCTGCTCCCGCAGGCTCATCCGGGACAGGCCGAAGGTGCGCAGGTAACCGCGTCAAGGACGCCGCGGGAGATGGCGCGGCTGCCGTACTCCGGCCGCCGACCCGGTCGGCGACGGCGCACGGACGCTATAGGTAGGAGTTTCCCTACGGTTGACACGTAGGGAAACTCCTACCTAATGTCGTCTCCATGAACATCACTCACACCTCCTTCGTCACCCTCCCCGTCAGCGACCAGGACCGCGCGCTGCGCTTCTACACGGACGTCCTCGGCTTCGAGACGGTCGCCGACCGGGACATGCCCCAGGGGCGATGGCTCCAGGTGGCACCCGCCGGCGCGCAGACGGTCTTCACGCTCTCCGGGCCGGACATGGGGGGTTTCGAGCCCGGTTCGGCACGGGGGATCATGTTGGTCACGACCGATGTCGACGCCGACTGCGCGCGGCTCGCGCAGGCGGGCGTCTCCGTGCAGGGCCCGGACGACCTGCCCTGGGGCCGCATGGCATCCTTCGCGGACCCCGACGGCAACGGTCTGATGCTGCTGACCGAGAAGGAAGGTTTCTGACCGCCGCCATGGACGGGACGAGCACCGAATGAACGGGACGGGTGCCGCCGCGGAGGACCGCGTCTTCGCCGCGCTCGCCAACGCCACCCGCCGCGAGGTGCTGCGGCTGCTGCGCGAGGAGGGGCCCCAGCCCGTCCAGGACCTGGCCGACCGCTTCGCCATGCGCCGCCCCAGCCTCTCGGAACACCTCAAGGTGCTCCGGGATGCCGGCCTCGTCTCCGAGCAGCGCTCCGGACGGCAGCGCATCTACCGCCTGGAGGCGGCCCCGCTGGCCGAGGTGCAGGACTGGCTCCACCCGTACGAGCGGTTCTGGCGCGGCCGGATGAAGGAACTCGGCGCGCTGCTGGACCGTATGCCCGACGACGACCCCATCTGAGCACCGACCCTTGCGGTGACCGCACCCGAACACGGGCCCATGCGGCGACCGCACCCGAGCACCGACCCCCACGGCGACCGCACATGAGCACCGACCCCCACGACGACCTCACCACGATCCGTGTCGACCACTTCTACCCGCATCCGCCCGCCAAGGTCTGGCGGGCCCTCACCGAGCCCACGCTGCTCGCGCAGTGGCAGATGCCGGGTGCCGCGGACTTCCGTCTCGAGGTCGGCCACCGCTACCGGATGACGTCCGTCCCGCGGCCGAACTCCAACTTCTCCGGCGTCGTCGACGTGGAGGTTCTCGCCTACGACGCAAAACGGATGCTGTCCGTCCGCTGGAGGGACGCCGATCCGGCCAATCCCGCGGACTGGACGCTCACATGGACGTTGGAACAGGAGGGCCGCGGTACGCGTCTCTTCCTGGTGCACGAGGGATTCGATCCGGACGATCCGGCACAGATGACGGCGCGGAAGATCATGGACGGGGGTTGGCGCTCGCATGTCCTGCGCGTTCTGGGGCAGACGCTCGACCGGCTCGGGTGAAGCGGACGTCAGGGCTGTAACCGCTGAACCACTCCCCGTGCACGTGCATCTGCTCGAGCATCTGCATGTGAAGAGGGCTATGATCCCGATCAGTTGACCGATGCATCAATGGCCACACCAGCCAGGTGCACCACCGGGGAGCGACCTGTGGACCACGACGTTGAGGGCGGGTACGGGGGCGACGTGTACAACGGCATGGCGGCCACACGGCTGCGCGGGGTGGCCTGGCAGAAGAGCCGGCACAGCAACTCGCAGGGCTCCTGCGTGGAGTTCGCGCGACTGCCGGGCGGAGACGTGGCGGTGCGCAACTCCCGCTTCCCCGACGGTCCCGCGCTCGTCTACACGCGCGCGGAGATCGAGGCGATGCTGCTGGGCGTCAAGGACGGGGAGTTCGACCACCTGATAGCGGGCTGACGTGCCCTCCAGCGGGGTGCGCGACTCGGGGCGATCGGTGCACAGTGCACGGTAACGCGCGTAGAACCGCGGCGTCGAAGAAGGCCGCCGTTCGTCATTCGGCGGGCGGCAGCCGGAAGAGCGCCCAGACCACCTTGCCGTTCAGGCTGCCGGTCAGCGGGTGCCAGCCCCAGCTGTCGCTGAAGGAGTCGACGAGGAAGAGGCCGCGGCCCGACTCCGCCGAGAAGTCGTCCGTCTCGCGGGCGACCGGGCTTTCCCGGCTGGGGTCGCGCACGGCGCACACCAGCCGCCCCGTCCACTTCAGCAGGTGCAGCCGCACGGGCGGGTCGTGGTCGCACGAGTGCTCCGGCGACGGCGTCGGCAGGCCGTGCCGCAGGGCGTTGGTGACCAGCTCGGAGACCACCAGGCAGACGTCCTCGAACCGGTCGCCCAGTTCCCACCGGTCGAGCGCCGTGCGGGTGAACTGCCTTGCCTCGCGCACCGCTTCGTAGCGGGCGGGCAGTGCGCAGGAGGCGGCGCTGGACACGGCCGCGGGATCCAGCGGGGGAAGGCCCTGCCGTAACGGCTCGAGCATGGTCGATCCATTCGTCCCCATGCGAGGCACTCCCGGTAATCCGCGGTCGTTGCGATGCAGCGGTGGCGCGAGACCATGGTTTCGGATGCGCACATCAGATGCAAGGGCAGATGCACGTGCACGCGACCGAATTGGACCTCCCCGTACCGCTTACTGGCCATTTTTTCCGCCATCTTCCCGTCATTCGACGGTCTCCTGCCCGGCTCCCGCCGTCCGGATTCCTTGATCTCTTTCCGTTTCCGTAATCACGCGAGTACAGCTCGGAGTGAATTAGTGGCAGACTGCGGCCCTTGAAGACGGTTGGGGAGGCTGGCGAACGTGAGCGCGGGAGAGCCCGGATCGGTGGTGCGGCGCATGCTGCTCGGCTCGCAACTCAGGCGACTGCGTGAAGCGCGGGGCATCACGCGCGAGGCTGCCGGGTACTCGATCCGCGCCTCGGAATCGAAGATCAGCCGGATGGAGTTGGGCCGGGTGAGCTTCAAGACCCGAGACGTGGAAGACCTGTTGACGCTGTACGGCATCACGGACGAGGCGGAGCGCACCTCGCTGCTCTCCCTTGCCAAGGAGGCCAACGTCGCGGGCTGGTGGCACAGTTACTCCGACGTCCTGCCCAGCTGGTTCCCCACCTATGTGGGACTGGAGGGCGCGGCGTCGCTGATCCGCGTCTACGAGGTGCAGTTCGTGCACGGGCTGCTCCAGACCGAGGCGTACGCCCGGGCGGTGGTCCGGCGCGGTATGCAGGACGCGAGCGAGGCCGACGTGGAACGGCGGGTGGCGCTGCGCATGGAGCGGCAGAAGTACCTCGTCTCCGAGAACGCGCCCGACCTCCACATCGTCCTCGACGAGGCCGCCCTGCGCCGCCCCTACGGCGACCGCGACGTGACGCGCGGGCAGTTGCAGCACCTGATCGAGATCTCCGAGCGGCCCAACGTACGGCTGCAGATCATGCCGTTCAGCTTCGGCGGGCACGCCGGCGAGTCCGGGGCCTTCACCATCCTGAGCTTCCCCGAGTCCGACCTGTCGGACGTGGTCTACCTGGAGCAGCTCACCAGCGCCCTCTACCTGGACAAGCCCGAGGACGTCGCCCAGTACGAGAGGACGCTGGAGGAACTCCAGCACGACGGACCCGGCCCGGACGAGAGCCGCGACCTGTTGCGCGGGCTGCTCCAGCTCTCGTAGGGACCCCCCCGGAAACCCGTATCGAACGCCCAACTCTGCTCCCTCGCAAGTAGGATGACGCCTGATCAGACCATGAAGAAGTGATCGGGGGTTGATCGGGCTCCGACTGCTTCGACCGTCTCGCAGCAGGGGATCGAGGGAGCACATGGCGTCCTACTTCACCGACCTGGCCCAGCAGTACATCGACGGGGAGTGGCGCCCCGGGACCGGCTCCTGGGACATCATCGACTTCAACCCCTACGACGGGGAGAGGCTGGCCTCGATCACCATAGCCACGGTCGACGAGGTGGATCAGGCCTACCGCGCGGCCGCCCGCGCCCAGAAGGAGTGGGCCGCGACCAACGCCTACGCCCGCCGGGCCGTCTTCGAGAAGGCGCTGCGGCTGGTCGAGGAGCGGGAGCCGGAGATCACCGACGTGATCATCGCCGAGCTCGGCGGCACCCGTCTGAAGGCCGCTTTCGAGCTGCACCTCGCCAAGGAGTTCCTGCGCGAGTCGATCCACCTGGCGATGCGCCCGGAGGGGAAGATCCTGCCCTCCCCGGTCGACGGCAAGGAGAACCGCGTCTACCGGGTGCCGGCCGGTGTCGTGGGCGTCATCAGCCCCTTCAACTTCCCCTTCCTGCTCTCCCTGAAGTCGGTCGCCCCGGCGCTCGCCCTCGGCAACGCCGTGGTGCTCAAGCCGCACCAGGACACCCCGGTGACCGGCGGCTCCCTGGTCGCGAAGATCTTCGAGGACGCGGGGCTGCCGGCCGGTCTGCTGAACGTCGTCATCACGGACATAGCCGAGATCGGCGACGCCTTCATCGAGCACCCCGTCCCCAAGGTCATCTCCTTCACCGGCTCCGACAAGGTCGGCCGGCACGTCGCCACCGTCTGCGCCTCCCACTTCAAGCGCTCGGTGCTGGAACTCGGCGGCAACAGCGCGGTCGTGGTCCTGGACGACGCCGATCTCGACTACGCGGTCGAGGCGGCCGTCTTCAGCCGGTACGTCCACCAGGGCCAGGTCTGCATGGCCGCGAACCGGATCATGGTGGACCGCTCGGTCGCCGAGGAGTTCACCGGGAAGTTCGTCGCCAAGGTCAGGTCGCTGAAGGCCGGCGACCCGCGCGACCCGGAGACCGTCATCGGCCCGGTGATCAACTCCACCCAGGCGAACGCGGTTTCGGGCGCCGTGGAGCAGGCGATCGCCGAGGGGGCCACGGCCCTGCTGCGCGGCACCACCACCGACAACCTCGTCGAGCCGTCGGTCCTGACGAACCTGCCCGCCGACTCCTCCCTGCTCCGTCAGGAGGTCTTCGGCCCGGTCGCCTTCGTCATCCCGTTCGACGGCGAGGAGGAGGCGGTCCGGATCGTCAACGACACCCCCTACGGCCTCAGCGGCGCCGTCCACACGGCGGACGTCGAGCGCGGTGTCGCCTTCGCCAAGCGGATCGACACGGGCATGTTCCACGTGAACGACGGCACCGTCCACGACGAGCCGCTCGTCCCCTTCGGCGGCGAGAAGCACTCCGGCATCGGCCGGCTGAACGGCGAGACGACCCTGGACGCCTTCACCACGCTGAAGTGGATCTCGGTCCAGCACGGCCGGAGCGGCTTCCCGTTCTAGCTCTAACCTGGGGTCCATGTCAGCGATCCGTCTCCTCGTGCTGGGCGCCGTCCGCCAGCACGGGCGGGCCCACGGCTACCAGGTGCGCGGCGACCTGGAGTACTGGGGCGCGCACGAGTGGTCCAACGCCAAGCCCGGCTCCATCTACCACGCCCTGAAACAGATGGCCGGGCAAGGACTGCTGCACGCGCACGAGACCGCTCCGTCCACGGCCGGCGGCCCGCCCCGCACCGAGTACGAGATCACCGACGCCGGCACCGAGGAGTACTTCCGGCTGCTGCGGGAGGCCCTGGTCGCCTACGGCCAGAAGGCGGACGTCCAGTCCGCGGCCATCGGCTTCCTCGTCGACCTGCCCAGGGACGAGGCGATCGCCCTGCTCGAGGAGCGGATCCGGCGGATCGAGGAGTGGCGGACGGCCGTCACCGAGCACTACGTTCCCGAGGACGGCCCCGAACAGCTCGGCCACATCGGCGAGATCATGAACCTGTGGGTCCACACGGCCGACTCCGACGCCATGTGGACCCGGGGACTGATCGGACGCCTCGAACGCGGTGCCTACACCTTCGCCGGCGAGGGCGAGCCGTTCGTCGGCGTCCTGGCCGAAGGCGAGCGCAACCCGTACGCGACGGGCGAGCGGCATCCGGAGGACGACCGCTGAGCCTGCACGACACGGCCCGGGGTCTTTCGTTCGGATCGGGCCGGATCAGGGAGCGGGGTCCGATGCCGGCGGCACCTCCCGGCCCCTTCGGGCAGTGGGGGAGCATCGCGAGGCGGAGGAGGCCGGCAGGGCGGGGCCCTGCCGGCCGACGACAACGCGGCTGGGGGTCCCCTGCTCGAAGAGCTCGGGGGAAGCGGCGCCGGACCCCGCGAGCCCGGCCTGATCCGAACGAGAGGCCCTAGTGCAGCGCCGCATTGATCTTGCGAGGGTTATGCGGCTTTGAGTGGGGTTCCGTCGTAGGTCCAGCGGAACGGTCGGGCCTCGTCGTCGTAG